>JASHSZ010000198.1 GCA_030040815.1 Streptosporangiaceae bacterium | reverse complement strand
CGAGGAACACCGCGGCGCCCGGCAGCACCGAGAGCCAGAGTCGGCCGGTCGAGTACGTCCACGCCTTGTCGGGCGTGTAGGCGTAACCGAAGTAGGGGCCGATGAAGGGCACCAGCGCGCCCCACGCCCCGAGCAGCATGAGAAAGCAGCCGCTCGCGCGACTGGTGAGGGTTTTCATGACCGTCACTCTCCGGGGTCGGAAGATAGTGCCCCCGGCAGCTACCCCCGAGCCCGCGCAGATATGCACGAGCGGGGGCGCTGGCCGGGGGCAACCCCGGAACCCTGACCAGTCGTCAGCCGATGAACTTCAGCAGTGCCGCATTTACCTGGTCGGCGTGCGTCCAGGCGATGCCGTGCGGGCCCTGGTCGATGGTGACCAGCTGCATGTCCTTGATGAGGCCGGGCAGCCGCTGGCCGGTCTTCGGGTACGGCAGGACCCGGTCGTCGTCACCCTGGATAACGAGAATCGGAACGTTGATCTTGGGCAGGTCGGCGCGGAAGTCCGTTTCCCAGGTGGGGATGCACGCCACCGCCGCGGTCGGCGCGGCGGACACCGCAATGTTCCAGCACGCCTGGTAGTACTGGTCGCTGACCAGGGTGCCGCGGAACTTGTCGATATTGAAGAAGTTGTCGAGGAAGCTCTTCATCCAGGCGGCAGAGTCCTGCCTGGCGCTCTGGATGAACCCGTCGAACATGCTCGCGGGCAGGCCGTCCGGGTTGTCAGGTGCCTGCAGCAGGAATGGCGGGATCGGCGAGATGAGCACGCCCTTCGCCACCCGCGCCGAGCCGTACCGGCCCAGGTACCTGGTGACCTCACCAGTGCCCATGGAGTGCCCGACCAGCACGACGTCGCGTAGGTCGAGGCTTTCCATCAGGACGTGCAGGTCGCTCGCGAAGGTGTCGTAGTCGTAGCCCACGGCGGTCTGGCTAGACCGGCCGAACCCACGCCGGTCGTAGGCGATCACCCGGCGGCCGTCGTCGAGCAGCATCGGAGCCTGCTTTTCCCAGGCCCGGACGCTCAGCGGGTAGCCGTGGATGAGCACCACCGGCGGCCCGGAACCGTGATCTTCGTAGTAGAGCTCGATCGATCCGGTGTTTTCCTGGCCAACCTTGAGGTAAGGCATGGTCCCCCCGTTCGGTCACGTTGCTCCGTCACGGCGCGCGCCCTGTCTTGGGGCGTGCCCAGTGCGGTGCGGACCAAACGAGAGCGGTGCGAGCCAGGGCAGTCAGCCGCTGACCGCCTGGGCCCGGATGATGGACTGCACCGTGGCGGTGGCGTCCGCTGCGCGGTGGACGATGAATTGAGCCCGGCCGCCTGGCCCGAGGACAGGGGAGTTCACGCACGCCCAGTAGCGCTCCTCGAACACGCCCGCCTTGCCCGGCACCTCGATGTCGCCCCGGATCAGTTCCATTTTGTCGCTCTCGCCAGTGGCAACGACCGACTCGAGCGAGGCTCGCAGGTTGTCTGCACCTGTATTGCCGGGATCGCGGGAGTTCGTTGGGAATGCGGTGAAGATATTGAGACCGACGATATCCGCCCGATCCCGGCCCACAGCTGCGAGGTAGTCGTCGTTGGCGTCGATAATGGTGAAGTCGCAGCTGAGCAACGCCGTAGGGCCGGGGAACGCCCGGAATACGGTCTGGTAGTCAACGTCCGTCATGGCGCAATCCCTCCACCTGTTACCTAGCGCGTTCCCCGGATGCGCTGGCTAAACCCCAGGTGTGGCTAAACCTCGGGTGCAGCCGTCTGCTACCAGGCATAGACGCGCGCCGGCAGCGAGCGCATGCCCGGCTGTCCGGCGGGCCGATAGGCGAGGATGAGCACCAGGTCGTCGGGGTCGCGGGCCTCGATGGTGAGGTCGTCGCCCGTCCCGCGAGTGTCCCGGTACGCAGACCGCTTGCGCAGCATCTCGGTGCTGCGGTCCAGGTCCGCGCGGTTGTCGGTCACCCAGACCAGATACTGCACGCCGAGCTGGCCAAGCGGGTGTGCGGCGTTGTCGCCGAAAGCTCGTAGCACCAGCTGCGGGCCGGCATTCTCGCCGAGCAGCGCCGCCGTCGGGCTGCGATCCACGACCGCCAGCCCCAGCACCTCGGTGTAAAAGCCGACGGACCGGTCGAGGCTGCGCACGAAAACGACCGCCCCGCCGAGCCGGAAACCTGCCGCCATCCAGAGACCTCCGCTGTGGTCGGCTGCGACCCTGCTGCTGAGCGTAGCGAACACTTCGCCCGTCGGCCGTGCGAGCGCCGGGGACAGGATTTCATCCTGTGAAATCCTCATTGCTCCCGGCTAGGGCCGCTGAGATCGTCGGTGCATGACCGAGCCAGTGCGCGAGGGCGACCTCATGTGGACGCCCAGCGCCGAGCAGGTCGCCGGCACTAACGTCACCGCGTTCCAGGCCTGGCTGGCGGCACGCGGCCGACGGTTTGACAGCTATGACGCGCTGTGGCACTGGTCGGTCCGCGACCTCGAAGGCTTCTGGCAGGCAATCTGGGATTACGGCGGCGTCGAGTCGTCGGTGCGGCCCGATCGGGTGCTCGGCCGGGCAAGCATGCCCGCGGCGGAGTGGTTCCCTGGCGCCCGGCTCAACTACGCGCAGCACGTTCTCCGCCAGGAGCGGTCCGGTGCGGCGGCGTTGTTCTCGGTGAGCGAGCGGGCGCCGCTGGCGGCGATGGACTGGGCGGACCTGGGTGGCCAGGTGCGGATACTCGGCACCCAGCTGCGCGCGCTGGGCGTGCGGCCCGGCGATCGCGTCGCCTGCTACATGCCGAACATTCCACAGACCGCCATTGCCATGCTGGCCACCACCAGCATCGGCGCGGTCTGGACCAGCTGCTCGCCCGACTTCGGCTGGCGCGGCGTGCTCGACCGGTTCCGGCAGCTCACGCCGAAGGTGCTGTTCTGCGTCGACGGCTACCAGTACGGCGGCGCGCGGTTCGACCGGGACACCGAGCTGCGCCGGATCATCGCCGGGCTCGACCGGCTGGAGCAGGTGATCTGGCTGCCGTACCTGGACCCGGCGGCGCTGCCACCGGTCCCGGACGTGCTGCGCTGGGACGAGGTATTGCATCAGCCGCCGGTGCCCGCCGCGCAGTTCGAATTCGAGCAGGTGCCGTTTGACCATCCGCTGTGGATCCTGTTCTCGTCGGGTACCACAGGGCTGCCGAAGGCCATTGTGCACGGGCACGGCGGGATCCTCGTCGAGCAGCTGAAGCTGCAGCGGCTGCACATGGACCTGCGGTCGGGCGACCGGATGCTCTTCTTCACCACCACCGGCTGGATGATGTGGAACTTCCTGGTCAGCTCCCTGCTGCTCGGTGTGTGCCCGGTGCTGTACGACGGCAGCCCGACCTACCCCGAGCCGGACGTGCTGTGGCGGCTCGCGCAGGACGCGGAGGTGACGTTCTTCGGCGCGAGCCCGGCCTACGTAGATCAGATGACCAAGGCTGGCGTCGTGCCCGCCAGCCGGTACGACCTGTCTGCGCTGCGTGCCATCATGCCCGCCGGATCGCCGGTGTCGCCGGAGTGCACGGCGTGGTTCTACCAGAACGTCAAGAAGGACGTCTGGGTCGCGACCGGTAGCGGCGGTACCGACGTGTGCACAGGGTTCGTCGGTGGCGTGCCCACCCTGCCGGTCTACGCCGGGGAGATCCAGGCGCGGCATCTGGGCGTGGCGGCGTACGCGTTCAACGAGTGCGGCGAGAGCGTGGTCGGCGAGGTGGGCGAGCTGGTCATCACCGCGCCCATGCCGTCCATGCCGGTGCGCCTGTGGGATGACGAGGGTGACGTCCGGTACCGCGAGTCGTACCTCGACCACTTTCCCGGTGTCTGGCGGCACGGTGACTTCTTCAAGGTCAACGCCCGCGGCGGCTGCTTTGTCCTGGGCCGCTCCGACGCGACGCTCAACCGGCACGGGGTGCGCATCGGCACCGCCGAGGTGTACCGCGTGCTGTCTCGCATCGACGCGGTCGAGGACGCGCTGATCGTCAACCTTGACCTGCCGGGCGGGCGGTTCTTCATGCCGCTGTTCGTCAAGCTCGCCGACGAGCTGGTGCTCGACGACGCCATCACGGCGCAGATCCGCGACCGGCTGCGCCGGGAGTACACGCCGCGGCACGTCCCCGACGCGATCGTGCAGGCGCCTGACATCCCGGTCACGCTCACCGGCAAGAAGATGGAGGTGCCGGTGCGCAAGATCCTTCGCGGCACACCCCCCGAGCAGGCGGCCAACCGACACGCCATGGCCAACCCCGGCTCGCTCGACTTCTTCGTGCGGTACGCAGCAACGCAGCAGCACTATCCCGTGGGCTGAGGAGGCAGCATGGGTGACGACGGTTTCAGCTTCCCGCGTCCCTCGCAGATCGAGGACGTGCCGGGCGCCGAGGGCTGGCGCTCGATGTACCCCTACTTCACTCGGTTCCAGCCGGAGGACGACAACCGGTTCTGGTTCCACAACGCGATGCACTTCCCCGAGCCGATTCCGGCGTTCGACAGCATTACCTCCGAGATCCCCTACACCGCGATCGGCGCGAACACCGCCCGCCTGTTCGTGTTCCCGACCACGCTCGGAATCGAGCACCGGATCATCAACGGGCGCGTCTATATCACCGCGATCCCGGTTACCGACCCGGCCGAGATCGAGCAGCGGCTTGCCATCTTCCAGCAGCGCGCCGGCTACTACTACGAGAACTGGAACAGCCTCTACGAGGGCTGGAAGACCCGCATGGCCGGACTGATCAGCGAGATCGAAAATATTAAGGTTCCAGACCTGCCCGAGATCGAGGATGCGGACGTGGTCTTCAACTCCGTCGGCATCGCGCAGAACCACTACGTCCGGGAGAACTTCCAGCGCTGCATCACCCTGTTCTCCAAGGCCTGGCATCACCACACCGAGATGCTCATGCTCGGCTATGGCGCCTACGTCGTCTTCTTCGAGTTCTGCAAGCAGGCGTTCCCGGAGATGCCGGATCAGATGGTCGCGCGCATGTGCGCAGGCATCGAAGTGATCATGTACCGCCCCGACGACGAGCTGAAGCGGCTCGCCCAGGTCGCCGTCGATTACCACGTCGACGACCTGCTGACCGAGGGCGCTGACCCCCAGGCCGTGCTGGCGACGATGGCTGAGCGCGGCGAGGGCGGCGAGCGCTGGCTCGCGGCGCTCGCCGAGGCCCGGATGCCGTGGTTCCACGTATCCACCGGCGACGGCTTCTATCACCACCACCGCAGCTGGAACGAGGACCTGACGGTACCGTTCACGGCACTGCCGCGGTACGTGCGGCTGATCCGCGAGGGCGAGTCGCTCGACCGCCCCACCGAGCAGCTGAAGGCCGAGCGCGAACGGATTGCCGCGGAGTACCGCGCCCTGCTGACCAGCGACGAAGAGCGTGGCGCCTTCGACCAGATGCTGGGCCTCGCCCGGCTCGTCTTCCCGTTCGTCGAAGACCACAAGTTCTACTGCGAGCACTGGTTCACCACGCAGTTCTTCGCCAAGATCCGGGAGTTCGGCGACCTGCTGGTCCGCCAGGGCGTGCTCGCCGAGACGGAGGACATCTTCCAGCTACACCACACGGAGATTGATCAGGCGCTGACGGATGTGATGCTGGCGTGGTCGGCCGGCTCGCAGCCGCTGGGCGCCCGTCACTTCGGCCCGATCATCGCTGAGCGCAAGCGGATGCTCGACGTGCTCAAGGGCTGGTCACCCCCGCCTGCAGTCGGCCCGGTGCCTGAGGCGCTGAACGACCCGGCGGTGCGCATGCTGTGGGGCATTACCGCCGAGACGCTCGCCACCTGGGCGGCCGCCGAGAGCGACGACGGCCAGGAGATCCGCGGCTACGCGGCGTCCCCGGGCGTGGTGGAGGGCGTCGCGCGGGTGTTGCACAGCGTCAATGAGATCGGCCAGGTCCAGGACGGGGAGATCCTCGTGTGCGCGGTGACGGCGCCGAGCTGGGCGCCGGTCTTCGGCAAGATCAAGGCGGCGGTCTCGGACATCGGTGGCGCCATGTCGCACGCGGCTATCGTGGCGCGCGAGTACGGCATGCCCGCGGTGGTGGGCACCGGCCTGGCGACCAAGCGGATCAAGACCGGCCAGACCGTGCGCGTCGATGGAGACCGCGGCATCGTGCGCATCCTGGGCTGAGCATGGCTCCGATCCCCCTGGTGTGCCCGCTCGGCGCGGTCGGGGCTGGCGACCGGCCCGTGGCCGGCGGCAAGGGCGCCAGCCTCGGGGAACTTCACCGGGCCGGGCTGCCGGTGCCACCGGGGTTCGTCATCACGGTGCGGGCGTTCGAGCGCGCGCTGCGCGTCGCGGACCCCGCGGGCACCATCGGCGCGGAGATCGCGGCACTGCCAGCCACCGACCCCGGCACGATCGAGCGTGCGACGGCGGCCATCCGCGGCCAGATCACGGCCACGCCTATGGCCGAGGATCTGGCCGCGGCAATCACAACTGCCTACCTGTCGCTCGGCGCCAACGCACCGGTGGCAGTGCGGTCAAGCGCCGTCGGCGAGGACGCCGCGGAGACGAGTTTCGCCGGCCTGCAGGACACGTACCTATGGGTGCGCGGCGCCAACGTGGTGCTTGACCATGTGCGCCGGTGCTGGGCGAGCCTCTACAACACCGAGGCGGTCAGCTACCGGCTCCGGCAGTGCATGCCGGAGCACGACGTCGCCATGGCGGTGGTCGTGCAGCGGATGGTCGACCCGCGGTCGGCCGGCGTGATGTTCACCTGCAGCCCGACCACGGGCGACCGGTCGGTGATCGCCATCGAGGGCAGCTGGGGCCTCGGTTCGGCGCTCGTCAGCGGCGAGGTCACGCCCGACTCATTTGTCGTCAGCAAGGTGACAGGCGAGATCGTCCGGCGCACCGTGGCCGCGAAGGCGCGGCTACACCTGCAGGCACCGGGCGGGGGAACGACGTCCGAGGAGGTCGCCGCCGACCTGCGCGAGCGGCCGTGCCTCGACGACGACGAGATCCGGTCGCTTGCCCGACTCGGGGCGGAGGTGGAACGGCACTACGGCACACCGCAGGACATCGAGTGGGCGGTGACCGGCGACGAGATCATGCTGCTGCAGAGCCGCGCGGAGACCGTCTGGACTGCACGCGCGGCGATACCGGTCGCGACGCCGAAGGCTAGGCCGATGGACCACGTGTTCGAGCAACTTGGCCGCCCGGTCTTCCTGAAAAAGGGCAGCTGAGGTGGACCTCACCAGCGAGGACGTCCGCGACATCCTGCAACTGCTCGACGGCCTGCCCTACCGGGAGCTGACGGTGGAGACAGCCAGTTTCCGGCTGTCGCTGCGCCGTGACGCAGACGGCGCCTGGACGCAGACGACGCAGATACTGGCCGAGCCGAACGTGCTGCCGTCCGCCGCTGCGCCGGTCGCTGCTGCCCCTGTCAACGCTGCCCCGGTCTCTACGGCGGCGGTCACCGGCGCTGGCAGCAGCGCCGCAGCCGGAGAGTCCGCGCTGACCGACGGGCTCCTCGACGTGCGGGCTCCGCTGCTCGGCACGTTCTACCGGGCACCGCGGCCCGGCGCGCCGCCGTTCGTGACGGTCGGCAGCGAGGTCGCACCAGACACCGTGGTCTGCATCATCGAGACCATGAAGCTGATGAACTCCGTCACGGCCGGCGTCGGCGGCACGGTCGCGGAAATTCTGCTCGACAACGCGCAGTTCGCGGCCCAGGGCGTCGTTCTCATGCGCGTCAGGGCACAGCGGTGATCCTGCGTCGCATCCTGATCGCGAACCGCGGCGAGATCGCCGTACGGATTCTGCGCACCTGCCGACGGCTCGGCATCGAGGCTGTGATCGGCGTCTCCGACGCTGATCGCGAGTCGGCGCCCGCGCGGCTAGCCGACTCAGTCATCCGGCTTGGCCCGGCCGTGGCGGCGGATAGCTACCTCAGCGTGGACGCGGTGCTGGCGGCGGCCGTCGCGGCTGGCGCCGACGCCATTCACCCCGGCTACGGATTCCTATCGGAGAACCCGGCGCTCGCCCGGGCGTGTGAAGCGGCCGGCATCGTCTTCATCGGGGCTTCCGCCAGCCAACTCGAGGCGGTCGGGGACAAGCTGACCGCGCGCCGGCACGCGCTCGCGGCGGGACTACCGGTCGCCGAAGGCGGCGAGGTCGCCGAGCCGCGCGATGCCATGGTCCTGGCGGCAGCTATCGGCTACCCGGTGCTGGCCAAGGCCGTCGGCGGTGGCGGCGGCCGGGGCCTTCGGCCGGTCTTCGGCCCGGAGGAGCTGGCCGGCACGGTCGAGCTGGCCATGGCGGAGGCCGCCGCCGCCTTCGGCGACCCGCGCGTCTACCTTGAGCGCTACCTGCCGTCGGGTCGGCACGTTGAGGTTCAGCTCTTGGGCGACGGCGGCACGGTCATCCACCTCGGCGACCGGGACTGCTCCGTGCAGCGGCGGTACCAGAAGCTCATCGAGGAGGCCCCCGCGCCGCTGCTCGGCGACGAGCTCCGCGCGACGATCCGGCACGCGGCGGTTAGGTTCGGCGAGCACCTGCAGTACCGCGGGGCCGGCACGGTCGAGTTCCTGGTAGACGCCCAACGCGACGCGTTCTACTTCCTGGAGATGAACGCCCGGATCCAGGTCGAGCACCCGGTGACCGAGGCCGTCACCGGGCTCGACCTCGTCGCTGAGCAGCTCTGGATCGCCGAGGGCAATCCACTGCGCATCGCGCAGCGCGACGTGACGCTGGCCGGGCACGCGATCGAATGCCGGATCAACGCGGAGGACTGGGCTGACGGCTTCCGGCCAAGTCCCGGCACAGTGACGACAGCCGTGTTCCCGGCCGGGCCTGGAATCCGGGTGGACACGCACGTGCAGCCAGGCTCGACGGTGCCGCCGTTTTACGACTCGCTGCTCGCCAAGCTCGTCGTGAGCGGCCGGGACCGGGCTCAGGCGCTCGCGACGCTGCACACCGCGCTGGCCCGGTGCCAGATCGACGGGGTCGCTACCACCCTCGGGTTGCACCAGAAGCTGACCGCGACTGCAGAGTTCATCGCTGGCGGCGTCGACACGACATTCCTGGACCGGCTGCTCCAGCCGGAATCCGCCACGGGAGGCCGTCATGGCTGACATCGAGCTCGTGGACGTCTCGCTCCGGGACGGCAACCAGAGCCTGTGGGGCGCGACCGGCCTGCGTACCCGGCACATCGTGCAGATTGCTCCGGTGCTGGACCGGATCGGCTTCCGCGCGCTCGACTTCACCTCCAGCACGCACATGGGCGTGGCCGTCCGCACCCACCGCGAGGACCCGTGGGAGCGGATCCGGCTGACCCACGCCGCCATGCCGCACACGCCGCTGCAGTTCATCGGATCCGGTCTTCGGTTCATCTCCTGGGAGCCGGTGCACCCGGACCTGATAAGGCTCGCCTACCGGCGGCTGGTCGAGGCCGGGATGGCGCGGTTCGTGGTGCTAGACCCCATGCACGACATGGCGGCGATGCTGCAGTCCGCGCGTGACGTGCGGGCAGCGGGTGGCACCGAGATCATCGGCGCGCTCACGTACACGATCAGTGCGGTGCACGACGACGAGTTCTACGCCAGCCTGGCCGGGAGGATGGCCGAGTCGCCGGACTTCGACCGTGTCTACGTGAAGGACCCGGCCGGGCTGCTGACGCCCGAACGCGCCCGCACGCTGTTCCCCGCGGTTCGGGCGGCCCTTCGTGGCCGGTTGCCGCTCGAGCTGCACTCGCACTGCACGATCGGGTTGTCACCGCTGACCTACCTGACCGCCGCCGAGCTCGGGGTCGATGTACTGCAGGTGGCCTGCGGACCGCTGGCGAACGGCACGTCACTGCCGAACGCCGAGCGCGTGGTGGCGAACCTGCGCGAGCTCGGCCACATCGTCGACGTGGACGACCGGCTGCTCGCGGCTGCATCGGCCTACTTCGGCCAGCTAGCGGCGGCCGAGGGGCTGCCGCCCGGCGTCCCGCAAGAATACGACGCGTCGTTCCTCCGCCACCAGATGGCTGGCGGGGTGGTGACGACGTTGCGCCGGCAGCTCGCCGAGCTTGGCCTGTCTGACCGGTTCGACGCGGTCATGGCCGAGGTGAGCCGGGTGCGCGCCGAGCTGGGATACCCGATCATGGTCACGCCGTTCCCGCAGATGGTGTGCGGCCAGGCGCTGTGCAACGTGCTCGGCACCGAGCGGTACGGCAACGTACCCGATCAGACGATCCTGTACGTGCTGGGCAAGTTTGGCCGGCCGACCGCGCCGGTCGACCCGGACGTGCGGGACCGCATCATGTCCCGGCCACGGGCCAGGGACCTGCAGCGCCAGCCGCCGCCAGCGTCCCCCGAGGAGCTGCGTAAGCAGCTGTCGCCTGGCATTTCCGATGAGGAGTTCCTGCTCAGGGCCACCATGCCCGCCGAGGAAGTGGACGCGATGGTCGCGGCCGGACCGGCAGCGCGCCGCTACAGCCCCCAGCTCAAACCGGTTCTCGACCTGCTCAGCGGGCTCGCAGGGCGGCCGCCGCTGACGCAGCTGCGGATCGACAAGCCGGGGTTCCGGCTCGAGCTTCGCGCCGAGGCGGACGGAGCGCCGCGTGGCTGAGGACCCCGTTCCGGTTCTAGTGGACCGGTTGCGCGCCGCCCGTGGTTTCGTCTTCGATGTGGACGGGACGCTGGTGCTCGGGGACCGCAACAACCAGGGTCTCGCCCCCCTGCCCGGCGCGGTGGAGCTGCTCCGCTGGGTCGCCGGGCGCGGGCTTCCGTTCGCCGTATTCACCAATGGCACCACCAAGACGCCGCAGCAGCTGGCGCACGCGATGCGCTCGATCGGCTTCGCGCTACCCGACCACGCGGTGCTCACGCCGGCCAGCAGCGCCGCCGCGGTGTTTATCCGCCGCGGCCACCGCAGGGTGCTGGTGCTGGGCAGCGACGGCGTGACGGAGCCGCTGCGGGCGGCCGGCCTCGATGTGGTACTGCCCGACGGTCGGCCGGCCGGCGTCGACGCGGTGCTGGCCGGCTGGTACCCGGCCTTCACACTGCCGGCGCTCGAAGTCGCGTGCCACGCGGTGTGGGCCGGGGCCCGCCTGTACAGCTGCTCGCAATCGCTGTTTTTTGCGACCGCAGGCGGCCGGGCGATCGGCACGTCGCGCGCGATCTCCGCCATGATTGGCAGCCTGACCGGCGCCCGGACGCAGCTGGTTGGCAAGCCGTCGCGGGCGGCGCTGAGTACCGCCGCCCGCCGGCTGAAGGTCCCGGCCTCGTCGCTCGTGGTCGTCGGGGACGACCCCGAGCTCGAGGTGCCCATGGCGCACCGTGGTCGCGCCCTGGCGGTCGCGGTGTCGTCCGGCCTCGGCGGTCCCGATTCCTACCGGCACCTGCCGCCGGAGCGCCAGCCACATCTGCTGGTGACCGGGGTTGACGAACTGCTGTCGATCTTCCGAGCCGCGGCTGGCTGAGAACACTGAAACGAGCGTCGGCCGCAGGCCCGGCGTCGCTGACCGAAGAAGGAGGATGCGATGCGCGCGATCGGCATCACGTCGTTTGGCGGTCCCGACGTGCTGCACGTGGTTGACCTGCCGATGCCCGAGCCCGGTGACGGCGAGGTTCGGATCAGGGTCGCGGCGGCGACCGTCAACCCGAGCGACGCGGCGTTTCGGGCTGGCGCGTTCGGTCCGCCGCCGCACGGAGACGGACCGCCGTACGTCGCAGGCTGGGAGCTCGCGGGCGTTGTGGACGCGGTCGGGTCCGGTGCTGGCGTACGGGTTGGCGACCGGGTGTTTGCGATCGTGTTCCCGTACGCGACTGGCCGGGGCGCGCAAGCGGAGTACGCGGTGGTGTCGGATGACTCTGTCGCGCTGGTGCCAGACGGTGTCAGTCTCGCCGAGGCTGCCACGCTGCCGATGAACGGCCTTACCGCGCGCCTCGCGCTGGACAAACTGGGCCTGCAGCCCGGCCAGACGCTGGCGGTAACCGGAGCAGCGGGCGCCGTCGGCGGGTACGTGATGCAGCTGGCCAGCGCCGAAGGCCTGCGGGTAATCGGCGACGCCAGCCCGGCCGACGTGGACTTGGTCAAGAGTCTCGGCGCGGACGTCGTCGTCGAGCGCGGGCCGGATGTCGCGGCCGCGATCCGCCACCAGCTACCCGGCGGCGTCGATGCGGTAGTCGACGCGGCGCTGATCGGCCCGCCGGTGCTCGCGGCCATCAGAGATGGCGGGCAGCTCATCGCTGTTCGGCCATTCTCCGGCGAGAGCGAGCGGTCGATCACCATCAACCTGGTGTTCGTACTCGACTATCTGCACGAGGCGGCCAAGCTCACCGAGCTAGCGCGGCTAGCCGGCCATGGAACCCTGACCCTGCGGGTAGCCGAGGAGATCCCCGCCGCCGAGGCCGCGCGGGCACACCGACAGCTCGAGGCCGGTGGCACCCGCGGCAGGCTGGTGCTGACTTTCTAGGAAGCGCTGTACACCCGGCAGGGATCAACAGCGGTGACGTAGCTGACGGCCCGGCGCATCTCGAATAGCGAACATCACCACGTTGCTGCGAAGGAATGTCTCGATCGTCGTCACCAGGCTCTCGGCCGAGTATGGCCGTGCGCGATAGTGCAGCCCTGCTGGCGATGGCGTCACTGAGACGCCGGCCAATAGTCAGGCGGTTGCCGTCGGAGAAGATACTTTCTAGCTGCTTGGACGGTGTGCCCCAATTGCCATATGCGGCGCAGACGGCGCGACTATGGTGTCCGCATGAAATTTGGGGGGACCATTGCATTTGGGGCGGGTGACGTTGCAGTTCTCCGGCTGCGACGCACTATGCCCGCGGTCGTCGCCGCGGCAGTACTCGCCCTGGCAGTCGGCTGCTCCTGGATCCAGCCGTCGAATCAAGTGCTGGCACACCAAGGAGAGCCCGCGGCCCCTTCTGGCGGAAGTAGCCCGTCAGCATCGGCCTCGCCGGCCAGCACTCAACCTTCTTGGGTGCAAGCACTGGGACCAGGCGTCGTAGTAACGGCGCCCGCGGCAGCGACACCCGGCACTGACTCGCCTAGCGCGGCCGTGCAGGGTGATGTGGATGCGCTCAACGCAGGATCACTGACAGGGTCGTGCGTGTACACCCCGCCGTCCGCACAGCCGAGCTGCCAGACGGCAATGGCTGGACTCCCAGCTAGCGACGCCCCGACCGTGGGAAATTTCGTGCTGGGATATGTAGCTGTGGCTGGGGACGAAGCGCTGGTGGGTTCGACCGGCACGTTCTGCACTCCTCATCAGACGCCAGCTTGCGTGTCGAACGACGATCCAGCGGCGATCTTCTCCGAGGCGAAATCGTTCACGGAGTTGTGGGCCGAATCGGTTGCCGCCGCTGAGTCGACAACGAATAGCTACTCGCTAATCCCGTGCGTCAAAGTCGACGGCGCCTGGTACATCTACAACACCGGTCCAGGCGGTAATACCTGAGCCGTCGAGAGCTCACCGAGGTGCTGGGTCGGTGACCGGAGCAAGCCTTGACGACTACGTCGGATAAGGCTCGCCCAGCGTCTGATAGATCCGGCCGCCGGGCAGTCGCCAGGTCATGACGCCCGGCTGGTCCTGCGTGACGTGCCAGCCGGGTAGTTGTTTACAGCGATGGTGGCGCCGACAACCGGGCGCAGTGTTGCAGTCGCAAGTGATCCCGCCCTGGTCGAAGGGGATCGTGTGGTCGATGTCGCATCGTGTGGCTGGTCTTCGGCAGCCGGGCGCGAAGCAGGTCCGCTGCCGGATCTCGACCAGATGGCGTAGGGCCGCGGGCGGGGTGTAGCTCGCGGATCGGCGCGAGTGACTGCACGTCCCGGCCTCCATGTACTGCATCCGGTCGCGAAGTCCGGCGGCCCAGCGGATGGTGGGTCCCGGCTCGGCGGGCTCCGGCCGGTCAGGGCGCTCGGACCAGTGGCGGCGGCGGGCGCACGCGTGTGCGACAGCGCGGCCATCGGCGTCGGTGAGTGTTAGGCACCACCGGGCAGTATCGGCGAGGCGGGCGGTTAGGTCACGGCCGGTCGCCGCGTCGACGACACCGTGTCCGGCGACCTCGCCGGGGTTGTCGGTGAGGCCCGCGAACGCAGACAGCGGCATCGTCAGGTTGATGGTGCCGCTCGGGGGACCGGCCGACTCGCCGCCACTCGTGCCGCCACTCGTGCCTCCGCCACCTGCGCCACAGTCACCTGCGCTACTGCGGCCTGTGGCACTGCGGCCTGTGCTACTGCGGCCTGTGGCACTGCCACCAGTGCTCCTGTTGTCGGCAAAGCTCGCACCGGACACGGGCCGACCGAATCCGTCGGCCGACTTGCCGTGCGCGTAGTCGTTGGCGGCGCGGTCGTTCTCGGGGTGGTGGCTGGCGGGGCGGTC
>JASHSZ010000197.1 GCA_030040815.1 Streptosporangiaceae bacterium | reverse complement strand
TCGTCACCGACGGCGTTCGTGCCCGTCTCCAGCGGGATGCCGAGCTCGCGCAGCTCCTCCTTGTCCCGCTCGAACATGCGCTTGAAGGCATCGAACGACTCCGGGTAACCCGGTACCGCGGCCCTGATCTGCGTGGCGGTGAGATACCGCCGCGCCGACAGCAGGCACACGACGAGGCTCAGCAGCCGCTCAGTCTTGCGCCTGGACATCGATACCCCTTCCCGCGACCGACGCTACCCTGCCTAGGTGATCAGGTGGCGAAGTGGCGAAGTTTCCGCGCTTGGCCGGGCGTGGCGCGGCGCGCTGGAGGTCCACGTCGACGTGGACGGCGCCAGCGTGCCGGCCATCGCCTACCCGCAGCTGACCGGAGAGCCGCAGGTGGGCGACCGGGTCCTGCTGAACACCACTGCCCTGGACCTCGGCCTCGGCACGGGTGGATACGCGCTCGTTGTCGCCATCCCGGACCGGCTGCCGCCAGATCCTGAGCACCCCGGCCACCTGGTCAAAGCCAGGTACACGCCCATGCAGGTGAGTGTCGGTGGGGCAGACGAGCCAGGGTCGCCGTGCTACGACGCGCTGCGTGACGCCGACGACCTGGCCGGGCTGCCGGTGGTGACTGCCGACCTGCACTCGGCGGTGCCGGCCATCGCGGCCGGCTACCTGGCGAGCAGGCCCGGCGCCCGCATCGGCTACGTCATGCAGGATGGCGGAGCGCTCCCCGCCTGGTTCTCCCGGTCGGCCGCCGCGCTCACCGAGGCCGGCTGGCTGGCGGGCACGGTGACCGTGGGACAGGCCTTCGGCGGTGACCTGGAGGCGGTCACCGTGCACAGCGGGCTTCTCGCGGCCCGGCACGCGCTCGGCGCCGAGCTGGCGATCGTGGCCCAGGGCCCGGGTAACCTGGGCACCGGCACCCGGTGGGGGTTCTCCGGCGTCGCCGCGGGCGAGGCGGTCAACGCCGCCGCCGCGCTGCACGGCAGACCGGTCGGCTCGCTCCGGATCAGCGCGGCCGACCGGCGCGAACGGCACCAGGGCATCTCGCACCACAGCCTGACGGCTTACGGCCGGGTGGCGCTCGCCAGGGCCGACGTGGTCGTGCCCGACCTGGGCGGTGAGCTCGGCGCGCGGGTTCGCGCCGACGCCGTCGCGCTGGCCACCAGGCACGACCTGGTCTTCGTGAGCGTGGCAGGGCTGGCGGAGGCGCTGCGGGACAGCCCCGTCGCCCTGCAGACCATGGGCCGCGACCTGGATGAGGACCTGCCCTACTTCCTGGCTGCAGCGGCAGCGGGGCGGCACGCCGCGGCGCTGACCGCCGAGCGGTAATCCCGGAGCTGCCGGCGGCCTTCCCGGCTGGCCGAGCTCGCCGAACCGGTCGAGCGCTGGAGCTAACCGGCTAGTGGGGCAGGTAGCCGAGGACGTCGACGACAAAGACGAGGGTGTCGGTCTTCTCGATGCCCGCCCTGGAGTCACCGCCGGACGGCCCGTAGCCGAGTGACGGCGGGATGACGACCATGACCCGGCTGCCGACCGTCACCCCGGTCAGGCCCTCCGAGAATCCGGTCAGCACGTCGCCCCCGAGCTGGAAGCTGAACGGCGAACCGTTAGGCTGCTCCGTCGATGGCCAGGTGCTGGTGAACACGTCCCCGGTCCGCCAGATGTACCCGACGTACTGCGTGACCACGGTGTCGCCAGTGGCCAGCTTCGGCCCGGACCCCTTGATCAGCGTGGTCACCGACAGGGTGCTGGGGGGCGAGTTCTTCGGAATGGTAACGGAGGGGGCCTCGCCCGCCTTCGCGGTCACGCTCGGCAGCGCACCGCCGCCGCTGGAGACCTGCGAGCCCGACGCCGACTGGTTGGCGGCGTACTGCTGGAGCAGGTCGATCACCCAGACCAGTGTGTCTGTGCCGGTGATGCCGAGATTCGAATTACCCGACGCGCCGTACCCGTATTTGGGCGGCAGCACGACCACAACGCGGCTGCCTAGCCGGGCACCCTTAAGGGCAGTGGTGATGCCGGACAGGTCCGACTGGGACGGGATGATCTGCGGGCCGGTGCCATACGTGGAGTCGATCAGGGTGTGCGAGGTGCCGCTCCACTTGTACAGCGTCAGGTTTGCCAGCGCCGCGTTGCCCGCCTTGAGCACCGCGCCGGTCCCGTGGACCGGCTTGCTGACGACGAGGTTGCCGCTAGCCTGCTCGGTCGGGATGGTGACGGTCGGCGTCTTGTTGAAGCTGCCGGTCACCTTCACGGCGTCGTTGGCATTACTGGACGATCCCCCGCAGCCGGCCAGGACGGCGGCGGCGGCGACCGGGGCAACTAGGGCCAGGGCGATGCGGCGCATGGCGCCCACCCTACCGCCGCCTGACTGCTGCCTGGTCCCGCTCCTAGCACGCGGTGACCCCAGCCGTCAAGACATCCCAGGCAGCAGGTTGTGGTTCCAGACCAGCACGGTATAAGTGGGCAGCACGTACACGCGGGCCGGCCGACCGAAGCTGTGCAGCATCGGGTAGGCCGCCGGGTTGTCACGCCAGGCACCCGGTCCGGGCATGACGACGAAGTTCGCCACGTGCGCCGTGGCCGAGAACCAGCTGCGATCGGTCTCCCAGAGGTTGAGCGAGACGCTAGTCCCGCCCGTCTGCACGGTGCGCACGGCAACCTTCCCGCCGCTGTCCACCGTGGTGGAATTCCCTATCCAGTAGCTCGGGGTTAGTCCGTAGCTCAGCCGGTGCTGAGTCAGCCAGGCGGCGAGCGTCTGGTTGTTGGCGGGCACCGGCGGCCGGGTCGCGTAGAACAGCAGTCCGGCCAGGTAGACGGCCAGCACC
>JASHSZ010000196.1 GCA_030040815.1 Streptosporangiaceae bacterium | reverse complement strand
GCCGATGTCGTGGCCGCCCGCCCGGTTGCCGACGGCCGCCGCATCGCTCCCGGTCAGCGTCAGCGGCGCGGGCGCCCCGGCCACCGCGACGACCGCGGCGTCATCGAACCGGATCGCTAGCCTGCCCAGCGTCACCTCGAGCCCGGCCGCGTCGTCCGGGTTGCCGACGAGCCGGTTGGCCCGGCGCAGGCTCGCCGGGTCGGCAGCGCCGCTGTGCGGCACCCCGAGGTGCGCCAGACCGGGCCGACCGAGGTCCTGAACCGTCGTGAGCAAGCCCGGGCGCAGCACCTCGATCGCCTCGCCGCCGACTGCGCTGGACACACTGTCCGGCGCGGGTGGGGTCGGCGGCAGCCGGTCGACGACCCGGAACCGGACGTGGCGGGCCGGCGCGAGCAGCGCCGGCGGGTCCTGGCCGGGATCCCAGAGCACACGGCTGGTGCGGCCGATCAGCTGCCAGCCACCGGGGGACGCGGCCGGGTACACCGCGGCAAGCCCGCCGGCGATGGCGACGGACCCGGCCGGCACCGATACCCGCGGGCTGGCCCGCCTCGGCACCGCCGCCAGCGCCGGATCCAGCCCGGTGAGGTAGCCGAAGCCGGGCGAGAAACCCAGCCAGCCGACCCGGTAGTGGGCCGCCGCGTGCCGGGCGATCACCTCCATGTCACTGAGTCCGGTGACCGCCGCCACCTTCCCCAGGTCGGGCCCGTCGTAGACGACAGGGATCACCAGGTCGGGCTGCTTGGCGGCGGGCAGCGCAGGCCCGCGCGCGCTGGCCAGGTCCCGCAGCCGGCTGGCCAGGTCGGCGGCGTCCCAGCTACCCGGCTGATAGCTGACCAGCACGGTGGCTGCGCCGGGCACGACGTCGACCACGCCCGGCAGCGCAGCGGCCCTGATCGCGGCTGCGAGGCGAGCGGCCCCGTTCCCCTCCCGATCGGTATCGCCCGCCGTGGCTTCCAGCAGCAGCGCCGCATCGCCGGCCGGCCTGATCGCGATCACGCGAAGGGCGCGAGCGTCACGCCGGCGAGCGCCAGCGCCTCCCTGACTGCCGCGGCGAGCTGCACTGCGCCCGGCGTGTCGCCGTGCACGCAGACCGATTGCGGGGTCAGCTCCACCCGGTGGCCGCTGACGGTCTCCACGACGCCGTCGGCCACCATCGCGACGGCGCGGGCCGCCACCACGGCGGGATCGGTGAGCACGGCACCGGGTCGGCCCCTAGGCACCAGGGTGCCGTCGTCGGCGTAACCGCGATCGGCGAACGCCTCGGTCACGGCGCGGAGCCGAACCTCGGCGGCAGCGGCCTCAGTCGCCGAGCCAGGCAGGGTGAGCAGCGGCAGTCCGGGGTCGTAGCTCACCACCGCCGCGGCGACGGCGGCGGCCTGCTCGGGATCCCTGGCGGCACGGTTGTACAGCGCGCCATGCGGCTTGACATAGCTGACCCGGCCGCCGGCCGCTCTGGCAATGCCATCGAGCGCGGCGATCTGGTAGAGGATCTCCGCCTCCAGCTCGTCCGGCGGTACCGTCATCTCCCGGCGGCCGAAGCCCGCCAGGTCGCGGTACGAGACCTGTGCGCCGATGGCGACGCCGCGGGCGACCGCGCCCGCGCACGCACGCCGGATCGTGAGCGGATCCCCGGCGTGGAAGCCGCACGCGACGTTCGCGCTCGTCACGACCGCGAGCAGGGCCTCGTCGTCACCGAGCCGCCACGCGCCGAAGCTCTCGCCGAGATCGGCGTTGAGGTCGACGACGCGGGCCGTCACGGCTCTCGCGCGGGCAGGCCGGCCAGCGCGGCGGCGATGTCGCTTTCCCGCGGCCCGGCCGCGGCGATCGCGTCGATGAGCACATGCAGGACTTCGTGCCGGTTTTTGTCGAGGTCGAGCAGCCGCTGTGCGGCCTCCCAGAGCTCGGGCGGATCGCCACGCCACAGTCGGTCGGCGAGCGCGACGTGCCGGTCTAGGTGCTCGGCGCTCGCGTGCTGGCTGCCGTCGTCGTGGTCGGCGGCGAGCAGCGTACGGCGGTCGCCGGGCAGGCCGGGCTTGAGGGTCGACAGGTCGGTGCCGCGGTAGCTGCCGCGCAGCAGCGGGACGGCGAACAGCCGCCGGGCCAGCGCCTCCAGGTCACCGTCGGGGAGCAGCCGGTCGACCATGTCGGGCTCGAGGCCGAAGGACGCCGGGTCGCGGTAGACGGTCGGGAACGTTCGCATGGCGTCGAAGACGGCATCCAGCGTCGCGCGGACCGCCGTCTCGGTGAGGCCGGACCGGGACCCGGCCCAGCGGATCCACGCGAGCAGCACGTGCGGCATCGCCTCCTGCTCGGCCTTCGACAAGACGACCTTGCGCGGCAGCCAGTCCAGCAGGAACGTCTCGGCCTTGTCCGGGCTCACCCGTAGCGGCCGGCCGAAGTCGCGGTCACAGCCATAGTCCACGATGTGATCCGCGCACCGGCTGGCGGCCTGCCGGTCGGACACCTCTTCGGCGTCGTCGGAGGCGAGGAACTCGGCGACGAGAGCCGCCCGCTGGTCCTTGCGCCACAGCTGGCGCCTGCCCGGCACCGCGACGGCCATGCCCGGCGGCAGCGGCAGCATCCCTGACCCGGCCGAGCGCGCCGCGGGCCGCGTCGGCGGCAGCGTCCGGACCCTCGCGCGGATGAAGGCGTGATAGGAGGGGAACGACGCGCTCACCGCGGGGTCGGTCGCCATTTCGGTCGCGGCGAGCGCCGTCGCCAGGATCCGCCGGGAGTCTGCGGCCTCAACCTGCCGGAATGCGCTGGCCGGGGAGGCGGAGTCGGCTCGCCCGCCGCGTGGGCCGTGGCCGGTGACCGAGCCGGCGTCCGCGGGGCCGCTGCCCCCGGCGTCCCGGCAGTAGTCGAGGAGCTTGGCTACCTGGGAGGTCACCCAGCCGTCGCGGGCGAGGCCGCCAGCGTTGTAGTCCACGACGACGACCAGCGCGTGCTGCTCGTGGCCGGCGTAGCTGAAGAGGCAGACGACTTCGTCGCGATCGCCGTACCCGTCTGAGTTCAGGTAGCACTCCTCGGCCTCGACCGCGCCGACGTGCTCGGCCCATGCCGGACGGGCCACCCCCTGGTCCATCAGCGTGAGCGCAGCGCGCTCGGCCTGCACGGCTTGCCGAGAGCTGCCGAGGCATGCGATCCCGGACAACAGCGCGAGCGCCGCCGGGCTGGCCTGGCGGGCCGCGTACCTGATCAGGCCCTCGCCGATGAGCGCATCGACCTCCGCCCGGCGCCGGGCACCGCCCCGGCCCCCTGCCTGACCCCACCAGGTGCCGAGCAGTTCGCTGACCATGAGCTCGGCATCGAGCGGGCTGCGGACGGCGAGCAATTCCCTGGCCGCCCGCAGCATCTCGGCAAACAACGCGTTGGGCGGCGGCTCGGCGGCCCAGGAGCCGCTGCCGGGGCGTCCCGGCGGGGATCCGGGGGCGCCCTCGCGCCCGGCGTGCTGACCCCTGCCTCCGGCCGGCTCGCGGCGACTGCTTTCCGGGGTCATTCCTCTAGCTTCGCAGATCTCGGGTCCGGGTATGGCACGGCTCGCCATCGCGGTGCCCGATTCTTGACGTCCGGGCGGGTTCCGCCGGATTCTACCGGGACAAAGAGCCGCGCTTCCGCCCGTCTGCCCGGCGAAGGCTGCATTAGTCCGGTAGCGTCCTAGTCAGCCATGCCTGGCCGGGCGCTGCCCGGGTGGCCGCGGACGGCCAGGACGCTCGCCGCGGGTGTTGGCTGCAGTCGGCTCGGTGGCGCGGCGTGACTGCGGCTGCACACGCTGCCGGCCGGTGGCCGCCACGTACGCGTGTGCGGAGCAGATTCGTGGCACATAGGTCATAGTTGCGTGTTTAGGTGTCTATGGGACACTGGGGCGCCCGGTGCCCACGACGCGAGAAGGATGGCGGATTCCCCATGCGAGCAGGACTTGCGGCGTGGCAGGCCCGGGTGCGGAAAGGTACGCCGGACGGCCACGCACGGCGCCGTCGGGTAGTGGCGGCAGGCTGCGTCGCCGCCGGGATCGCGGCGCTCGTGGCCGCGTGCGGGCCGGTTTCCGGGTCGACGGCCAGTGGCTCAACGGCGAGCCAGACTAGTACCAGCACCGCCACCTACGCGATGGAGCCGACCACGAAGGCGAGCTACGCCTTCCCGTTCGTCTCCGTCGCCCAGTCCGTCGATTACAGCATCTTCAACATCAACGACTTCCAGTACCTGATGTACCGCCCGCTGTACTGGTTCGGCACCGGCGTCAACCCGTACATGAACCCACAGCTCAGCCTCGCCGACCCGCCCACCTACCAGGGTGACCAGGTCACCATCACGCTCAAGCCCACGTACAAGTGGTCCGACGGCGAGCCGGTCGACGCGGATGACGTCGTGTTCTTCATGAACATGATGTTCGCAGAGGCGAACTCCCCGACGAACGCCTGGATCAACACGACTCCAGACGGCCTGCCCGGTGACGTATCGAACGTCCACGCGGTGAGCAAGTACGTCGTGGCCATGGACATCTCGACTCCGTTCTCCGAGACCTGGTTCACCAACAACGAGCTGAGCCAGATCACCCCCATGCCGATGGCCTGGGACCGGACCGCCGCCGGGCCGAGCAACTGCGTCGACGTCATCGCCGACTGCGACGCCGTGTACAACTACCTGAACAACCAGTCGAACAACATCGGGAGCTACGGGACGTCGCCGCTCTGGCAGGTGGTCGACGGTCCGTGGCGGGTCCAGAGCCTGGACAGCCAGGGCAACCTGACGATGCTGTTCAACACGAAATACTCAGGCCCGGCGGCCAAGAATCACATCACCAAGTTCGTCGAGGTTCCGTTCACCACCGAGTCGGCCGAGTACAACGTGCTGCAGGACCCGGTCGGCAGCCAGGCCCTCGACGTGGGGTACCTGCCTACCGTGGACGCACCGGTGCCGCCGCCCGGCGCGAACGTCGGGCCGAACCCCAGCACGCTGTCCGATTACGCGCTGACGGCGGTTTACCCGTGGGAGATCAGCTACTTCCCGTACAACTTCAACAACCCCACCGATGGTCCGATCTTCAGTCAGCTGTACTTCCGAAAGGCGTTCCAGGAACTGGTAGACCAGGAAGGCGTCATCGCGGGCCCGATGCACGGGTACGGCAAGATCGTCACCGGGCCGGTCTCGGAGTACCCCGTCACCAGCTACCTGTCGCCGACGCTGGCCAAGGAAGGCGATCCGTGGACGCTCAATATCCCCGGAGCCAAGGCGCTGCTCACCCAGCACGGCTGGGTGCTCAACAGTGCCGGCGTGCTCGCCTGTAACAGCCCTGGCAGCGGGTCGACCCAGTGTGGGGCCGGCGTGCCAGCCGGCGCCACGCTCAGCTTCACGTTGCAGTACGCGACCGGGATCGACTACATAGAGTCGGCAGCACGGGAACTGGAGTCCAACGCCTCGCTGGTTGGCATCCAGATCAGCCTCGCTCCGGAGCCGTTCAACACGGTGGTCGGGAACGCTTTCAACCCCGCTGATACTTCCTGGCAGCTGGCCGAGTGGGGCGGCTGGACTTTCTCGCCCGACTACCTGCCGACCGGCGAGACCCTGTTCCTGAACGGGTCATCCAACAACGCGGGCGGCTACAACGACCCGACGAACAACTCGCTGATCGGCGCCACGCTGCAGGCCAGGACGCCCGGCCAGTTTGATACTGCGATGTACAGGTGGGAGGACTACCTGGCCGGGCAGCTGCCCGTGGTGTACATGCCAAACTCCGCGTCGCTCATCGAGACGATCAGGGGCCTGGACATCGGCCCGCAGAACAGCGCCCTGATGATCACTCCGGAAATGTGGTTCTACCGGCAGTGACGTGCGCGCGCCAGCAACCCCAGGGGCGCTCCTGGGCTAGTACCGCCAGGCCCGCCTCGTGACGGCCTACCTGGCCCGCCGGGTGCTGCAGGCTGTCGCGGTCGTGGTGCTCGTGACGCTGATCGTGTTCGGGCTGCTCAGCCTCGCGCCGGGCGCCACCCTGAGCGCCGTGCTCGGCACGGGCGGGGCGCACCAGCCGTTCCTGCTCGGATACCTGACCTGGCTCGGTCGGGTGCTGCGCGGCAACCTCGGCTTCTCCACCCGGCTCAATGTCAGCGTGGGCACGCTGCTGGCCGCGAGCCTGCCGCGGACCGTGGTGCTCACCGGTGTCTCGACGCTAATCGCGCTGCTGGTCGCGGTGCCGATCGGGCTCGTCCAGGCAGTTCGCCGCAATACCGCCACCGACCGAGCGCTGCGCATCGTCACGTATCTGTGCTACGGGACACCCACCTTCGTGCTCGGGGCGGTGCTGCTGCTCTTCCTCGCGGTCGATCTGCACTGGTTCGCACCTGAGGGCCCGCTGGCGCTGGGCATCGTCGGCTTCGCCACCGACCTGCGCGCACTCACACTGCCGGTGTTCACGCTGACCGTGGTGACTGTGGCCATATTCGCCCGGTACATGCGCTCCTCCGCGCTGGACAGCCTGGCCCAGGAGTACGTGGAGGCGGCCCGGGCCAGGGGCGCCGGCGAGCGGCGGGTGCTGCTGACACATGTGCTGCGCAACTCGCTGGTGCCGGTCGTAACGCTGCTCGGCCTCAGCCTGCCGCAGATCGTCGGCGGCGCGGTGCTGGTAGAGAGCCTGTTCAACATTCCGGGCATGGGCTGGCAGATCTGGCAGGCCGCGCTCCGCCAGGACGCCCCGGTAACGCTGGGCTTCACCCTCGTCATCGGCGTCGCCGCGGCGGTCGGCTCGCTGCTCGCAGACATCGGCTACGCCCTGCTCGACCCGCGGGTGAGGTACGCGCAGCGATGACCGCGAGCCCGGCCGTACCCGAGCCAGCAGCATCCCCGGCCGCGCCGGTTCGCGGCAGCCGCGGCCGGCACGCCGGTCCCGCCGTTGCCCAGCCGACCGGGGCCGACCTGCGCGCGGCGGCGGCC
>JASHSZ010000195.1 GCA_030040815.1 Streptosporangiaceae bacterium | reverse complement strand
TCGCCATGATCAACGTCTTTCTCGGCTGGACCATGATCGGCTGGCTCGTCGCGCTGGCCATGGCGTGCCGCGACCCCGGCGCCCCGGCTGACAAAGCGACAGCCTCCGATGCCCTACCTTCATTAATCCGTTTTTAATTTGAATATCAGTAATATCTTATGAATTTCCGGCAAGCGAGATCCGTTCGCGCGGACGGACGCGACCAGCAGAACGGGCAGCCCGGGAGGGGTGTGCACGGTGAGCACGGAGGCAACTTCGGGACCAGCTAGGCCGAACGCCCCGGTCAAGATCACCGTGCCATTAGCGTGCCATTAACAGCGGTCGGCAGCGGTACGCTACGGTCACTCGCGGATCGTCGTCGGGCCAGGTGGACGGCTTGCCACCAGGCAGAGACCGCGATTTGCAAGCAGGGGATCAGGCTGGATGCTGTACAGCTCGGAAGTACAGCAACGTCGCCTCACATCCACCTGCGACCACTACTGGCGGCACACCGAGCTAGCTGGGATAACACGCAAACTCCCAGCATTGCTGCTAGTTCGAGACGAAGAGGCCGCCGGTTCAAATCCGGCCACCCCGACCAAGGAAAAACGCAGATGGCGCCCGCCCTCAGCTGAAACGACAGCGGAGGGCGGATGTGCATGTACCGGGCATTGATCGCAGTTGTCCCGGTGGTTATGGTTTGGCCAATCGGCCCATAGCAAGCTCTAGCCAGACACTTGCACCCAGGCGTGTGACAGCACAACGGGATCGCGGCCGCTGTCATCGGGGTCAGCCGCGGAGCAGGTCGCGGGCGGAGGCGCGGGAGCGCATCCGCCAGCTCCCGTCGGCAAGCCTGACGAGCTCGTCGGTGTAGGTAAAGTGCGCCATGATCACCGGCGGGTCTTGCGAGATGTCGACGACCATGCCGTAGACAACGCTCTCGAGGTAGTCGCCCTTGTCGGTCAGCACCGGGGACGCGTGCCAGTGCCGTACCCGCAGCGCCCTGGGGGCGGACTGGAGCTTGACGAGCTCGGCTCGGCCCGTGAACGTCCGCCCTGCCCGACCGGGTGCACCTGGGTTGTCGTCGTAGATCCGCCTGCCGTCTTCGGTGAACGTGTCTGCCCAGCCCTCGGCGTCACCGAGGTCGACCGTGCGACAGTACGCCGCGTAGAGATCCTGGATCGCAAAGCGATCGTCCGCGGTGATGTCCATATACCCGAACCTCCCGTCGCTACCTGACAAAGATGCAGAACGTATGCCCGGCCGGGTCGGCGAGCGCGTACAGCGGCTCACCTGGATCCTCGGTGCGGTCCAGCCGCAATTCGGCGCCGAGCGCCAGGGCTCTGTCCCGCTGCCTGTCCAGCGCGGCGCGGTCCGGAACCGTCATGTCAAGGTGAAGCTGCTGTGGCACGCCCGGCCGCGGCCAGGTGTTGCGAGGCAGTTCGTCAACTTGCTGGATTGCCAGCACGCGGTTTCCTGCGGGGTCGGTCAGCACCAGCCAGTCGGCGTCGTCAGGCGCTTCGCCAACGGGCGGCTCGTCGCCAGGGCGATAGACCAGCCCGAGCAACTGCCGGTAGAACTCGGCCAGTGACCGGACGTCGGTGGTGTCGAGCACCGTCTGCAGCACGTGCGGGTAATCCGGTGTGCCGTTGGCCATATCGCGCTCCTCTGGGGTTATCCGAGGTATAGCGCGCTAGCGGCACGCGCTGCACCGCTAATGACCCGGATGATGATGGCCGAGAATTCTGGGCCAGTCGTGCCCCGGCGGCTGATGCCGCGGAGCCCACCAGACCTCGGCGCAGCCAGCAGCGTCGCACGCCACCTTGAGGTGGCCGCCACGGGCCGCCCTGGCGGCCGGGCAGTCACAGGGTTCCCAGCTGATGGTCACGCTGCCCGGACGCCAGGGATGGTGGCTGCGGCACTCACGCGGGATCCCCGGCCAAGGCGACGTCGCACCCTGCTCCACCACAGTATTCAAACATATAAGCGATAATGAGGGCGGCGGCTGGTGGTCAAATTCAGGCTGCCGTGCTTTGATTCCTGGGTGATGCCGGGGCTCCCGCTCAGCCCAGGCCGGACGGCATGAGCGTCCGGCCGATCCGCTACCTCGGCGACCCGGTACTGCGGACCCCGTGCGATCCCGTCACCTGCTTTGGTGACGCGCTGGTCGGGCTGGTGGCGGATCTGGTCGACACCGTGCAGGAGCCGGGCCGTGCGGGTCTGGCAGCTAACCAGATCGGCTCGACTCTGGCGGTGTTCTCCTACAACGTCGAAGGCCAGCTCGGTTACCTGATCAACCCGCGGATTGTCGAGCGGGATGGCAGCGGCGAAGAACCCGAGGGCTGTCTGTCGATTCCCGGCCTCACCGCCGCGCGCACGCGACCCGCGCGTGTGGTCGCAACGGGCGTCAATCTCGACCAGGAGCAGGTGATCGTAGTGGGCACCGGCGAACTCGCGCGGTGTCTGGAACATGAGACCGACCATCTGCACGGCGAGCTGTTCATCGACCGGCTCGAGCCAGCCGAGCGTCGCCGGGTAATGCGGCAGATAAACGCCGGCCAGATCGGCGTAGCTGCGTCAGCAGGGCGACGGCCGAGCGAATAGGCGCGGCTGCCCGGCGGGCCGGCGGGGTCACGTCAGCGCCATGCGGCACCGGACCTCCCGCAGCGCGAAGCCGCGGCTGTCGTCATCCTTGGCCGTACCATCCAGGCGGAATCCGGCCACTGTGTAGAGCCCCTGCGCACGGACGGTTGCCGTCCGGCACCCACAGCGTCGCCTGCTGATAAACCAGCTCGGCCAGGCGGCTAAGAGCCGCCGTCATGAGCGCGCGGCCTGTGCCCGTGCCCCACGGGTCCGGTTCCAGGTAGATAGCCCAAGACCTCACCCACGTCGCCGACCGCAGAGTCGGCATCCCTGGACTGACGGAAGCCAGGGCGCGGGATGCCGCCGTGCCCCGCTCGGGTGATTAGGCGGATCGCGGCGCTGGGATGCGACGTCGCCCGGCGAAACCATACGCCATCGGGTGATACCAGCCCAGCTCGTGCTCCCCCTCCAGCCAGCACAGCAGCACCGGCTCGCCGACAAGCTCAGACGGGAAATCCAGCAGCAAAGGGGCGATGCCCTTCACCTGGATACCCGCAGCGCTAAACCAGCTCACGATCTCGCTCAGCCGCGCCTGGTAGCCCTTGGCCTCGGGCAGACCGCCGAGTGGCGAGCTGCCGCCCGTCGTCAGCGCCGCCTGGACCTCCACCAGGCTGGCCCGGACCTCGATCAGCTCGTCCGCCCTGGTCAGGATCTCCGGCATCAGGTCGCGTGCCGCGGCGAGGGTGAACGTCCGGTCCATGACCGTTAAGCCTGCCTGACGGCAGCCGCCGACGTCCACCGGCGAGCGCGCGGGAACGGCCAGACCCTAGGTAGCGCGAAGACTTTTCCGTGTCCCCGCATGGATAAGTCTTCGCCGTAACCGGAGAAGGTCAGGAAGCAAGCTTGGGAGCTAGGAGTTCCGCGATCTGCGCCGCGTTGAGCGCCGCGCCCTTGCGCAGGTTGTCGCCGGAGACGAACAGCTCGATTGCCCGCTGATCGTCCATGCTCTGGCGTACCCGGCCGACCAGCGTCGGATCGGTCCCAGCCACGTCGGCCGGCGTCGGGTACACGCCGCGCGTTGGATCGTCGACCAGCAGCACGCCCGGAGCCGCGCGGAGTACGTCCTGAGCCTGCTCGCGGGTGACTGGCCGGTCGAAGACCGCGTGCAGGGCGAGCGAGTGGCCGACCACAACCGGCACCCGGACACACGTCGCCGTGATCTTCAGGTCCGGCAGGCCGAGGATCTTCCGGGTCTCAGCGCGGATCTTGAGTTCCTCCGACGACCAGCCCTCGTCCCGCAGCGATCCCGCCCATGGCACCACGTTCATCGCCAGCGGCGCACCGAACGGCCCGCCGTCGCCAAGGGTGGCGCGGATGTCGCCAGGCCGCTGGCCGAGCGTCCGGTTCCCGGCCACCTTCGTCAGCTGGTCGTAGAGCGCGTCGGAGCCGGCCTGGCCGGCGCCGGACGCGGCCTGGTAGGAGGCCGCCACCAGCTCACGCAGCGTGAACGCGCGGTGCAGCGCGGCGACCGCGACGATCATCGACAGCGTGGTGCAGTTGGGCACCGACACGATCCCCTTCGGCCGGGTCCCGGCCGCGTCCGGGTTGACCTCCGGCACCACCAGCGGGACGTCCGGATCCATCCGGAAGGCGCCAGACTTGTCGATCACTACCGCGCCCCGCGCCGCCGCGACCGGTGCCCATTGCCTGGATACCTCGTCAGGGACGTCGAACATCGCCAGGTCGACGCCGTCGAAGACCTCCGGGGCCAGCGCCTGCACAACGACTTCCGCACCGCGAACATCGAGTCTGCGGCCCGCCGACCTCGCTGAGGCGATCAGCCGGATGTCGCCCCAGATATCGGCCCGTTCGGACACGACACTGCGCATCACGGTGCCGACGGCGCCCGTCGCGCCCACGATGGCGAGGACCGGCTGGGCCGCGTGCCCGGCGCCAGCCGCCCCGCTCCCCGCGGGGCTCACCGGCCCGTCCCCGCGTAGATGACCGCGTGCTCGCCGCCGTCACCGAGCTCGAATGCCTCGTGCGCGGCGGCGACCGCCTGCGCGACGTCATTCTCGTCCACGACGACCGAGATCCGGATCTCTGACGTTGAGATCATCTCGATGTTGACGCCCGCCTCGGCTAGCGCGCCGAAGAACGTGGCGCTCACGCCCGGGTGCGACCGCATGCCCGCGCCGATGACCGACACCTTGCCGATCCGATCGTCGTATAGCAGCGAGTCGAAGCCAACCTCGTCCTGAAGCTGACCAAGCCGAGTCATCGCGGCGTGGCCATCTTCTCTGGGCAGCGTGAAGGAAATGTCGGTGCGGCCAGTCGCAGCGGCCGAGATGTTCTGCACGATCATGTCGATGTTGATGCCGACGTCCGCGATGGCGCGGAATATCCGCGCCGCCTCGCCCACCTTGTCAGGCACACCGACGACCGTGATCTTCGCCTCGCTGCGGTCCTGCGCCACGCCGGAGATGATCGC
>JASHSZ010000194.1 GCA_030040815.1 Streptosporangiaceae bacterium | reverse complement strand
CGAGAGACAGCTGGCCGCCCCGGTACCGGCGCAGGTAGACCGCCACGAAGCTCAGCAGCGCCGCGATGACCAGCAGGGCGGCGCCGGGCCAGATCGCCTGCTTGTGGGTGAGGATCGCGTCGTCAATGATGTCCCGCTGGATCAGCGGGATGCAGACAGTGACCAGCGTGCCCGCCAGTGAGGCACCGAAGGCGACGGCGCTCAGCCGCCGGTGCCGCCAGCAGTAGCCGAGGAGCCGCCGCAGCCAGCCCTCGCCGTACCCGGAGCCGAGCGTCACTGCCTGCGTCGGAGACTGGCCGGGCGTGATCCCTTCCTGCGCACTGCCCGAGGGCTGCCGCTTAGTTCGGCCGCGCCTCACTGCCGCGCCATCGTCAGCTGGTCAGGCGTGCTCTCGGCGCAGTCGGTGCTCTCGGCGCGGTCGGTGCTCTCGGCGCGGTCGGTGCTCTCGGTGGCGGCCGCTCGGGCGCGGCGCCGCTCGGTCATGGCGCCGTCCAGTGCCAGCAGGTCGGTGACGATCTGCTCACGTCGCCCGGTGTGGTCAAGCAGAGCGCCGAACCACTCGGCGTAGGCAACGTCGGCCCGGGCTACGGCGGTCTGGCCGGCCTCGGTCAGCCGTAGCCGGACCACCCGCCGGTCGCCCGGCTCGGCCTCGCGGCAGGCTAGGCCGGCGGCAACCAGGCTGTCCGCTGTCGCGGTCAGCGTCGGCCGGGCTACGGCCAGCTTGTCGGCCAGCCGGGCCGACCGCTCGCCGCCCTCGCCGATCAGCTTCAGCATCCGGTACTGCTGCGGGCTCACGCCGGCCTCGATCCGGTCTAGCACCCGCGATACGCGCAGGATGGTAAGCAGCGCCTCGATCGCGTCCGTCTGGTCATCCAGACTGGTCAACCACATCCCCCTTGGTACGGTCTACTCATAGTTCGATAGCCTAACAAATTCCCCGCGGGAGTTATTCCGCGGGACCGCGGGACCGTCAGCTGGCTGGCCTAGGTCGGCGCCGAGCTAGCAGTCCGGCTACGAGCCGGCCTGCGCGTCATCGACGTACCAGCTCCCGTCGATACGGACGCAATCGACCGTGAACGAGGCGGATCCGGACGAGAAGAACTGCTGATACGCGGCCGCGAACGACAGCCCGGCATGGGGCAGCCCGGCATCGGGGTCGGTGTTGACCAGGCTGGCACTCGCGATGCCGCCGCGGGCCTCGTATTCCACGTCGACGATTGCCCGGCTTCCGGATATCACGGTGTGGCCGATGGTCCAGCGCCCGCTCATCTCGGCATACGCCGCGCCCGCCGCGGCAGCCAGGGCGCACAGGCCCCGATCGCTCGGCGCGGTGTAGCGGCAGGCCGCCGTGGGGTGGCTGGTGAAGAAGGCGGCTGTGTACCCGGCGACGGCATTGGCCGGCGACTCGTAGCCCGGCTTAGGGGGCGGCGGCAGGTGCACGCTGCGCGGCCAGACTGCGAGCGCCGAAATGCCGGCCAGTATCGCCGCGGCGATCAGGCCACCGAGCACGGGGTGTCGACTGATCGGGTACGCACCCGACCGGCGGGCGCGCCAGACTCTCCCCTCGATTTCTCTGGTCTCGGGATGATCCCGCCCGTACACGCGCCGCGCGTCCGCGAGGACAGCTCGGTAGATGCTCTTGGCCGCCGCCTTGCGCGAGGCTGACCGGTAGAGCGCGGCCAGCAGCAGGCGAGCATCGACCGCCCTCTTGGCTGCGGGCTCACCAGCCTGGTCGAGTTCGGCGACGAGTTCCTCCAGGGTCGTCGTCGCCTCGGTGGTCCGGCCTGCCCGGAAGAGATCCCGGCCGAGGAGGAGACGGGTAGGGCGCAGCTGCGCTGCATCGCGGGCACTAACCGGCTGGAAGTCGCTGATGACCTGCTCAAGCATGAGCGCAGCGTCAGCATGGCGACCTGAGCGCGTGTAGCCCTCGGCAAGGGCTCCCCGGATGGAAGAGATCAGCCTGTGCTGCGGCGGCAGCACCCGGACGGCCGTGTCAAGCGCCTGTTCCAGCTCGGCGATGGCGCGGTCGGTGTCGTCGGCGTGATGCAGGGCGTGCCCGAGGTTGCAGTGGGCGCGCACCGATTCGGCGTGCTCGGGTCCGAGCACCCGCGCGAAGTCGGCGCACGCACGTTCCAGCAGGGGGACCGCCTCGCCGGCCCGCTGGGCGCCGAGGTAGATCGTGCCCAGCATGGCGCGGCACGAGATGGCCTCTGGATCGTCTGGCTGCAGCAACCGCTCGCAGTTGGCAGCGGTTCGCTCGGCTGCGGCCACCCCCGTTCCGGTATCACCGGTTGCCCGATAGGCGTCGGCCAGGCGCATCTGGCAGCAGAGGGTGTCAGAGTGCTCTGGCCCGACCGTGCGGGTGAGGTCAGCCAGCGCCTCCTCGAGAGTCTGGCGGGCAACGTCGCGCTGCCCGGTTAACGTCAGCAGCCGCCCGTACTCGATGCGCACCCGCGCTGCTTCGGTGCTGCCCGGGCCTAGCACACGGTCCAGGTCGGCCACGCATCTCTCCTGCGTTGCCAGCGCGTCCGCTAGCCGCCCGGCGTGCCGCCATGCCCAGGCCAGGTCACTCCTCGCGATCACCGCAGGCGCGTGACCAGCTCCCAACGCGTGCTCGCTCGCCGCGAGGTTCTCCGTCAGTACGGTGACCGCGGCATCGAATCGGCCGGCGAAGGCATATGCCCGGCCGAGCTCTGCGCGGGCGGCGAGGGTGGCCGCGTCGTACGGTCCGACGGCGGCGACGCTCTCCGCTACAGCGCGCTCGAACGCAGCGATCGCGCGGTCCATGCTCTCCGGCGAGACCGGGGGTGTGAACGGCTGGCGGCTGCCTTCCACGACCGCTTCTCCTCCCGCGGAGTGCCATCCGGTCCGTCCGGTATACCGCAATTGTGCACCAGGCGAGCGAAGCCCGGCAGATCTAAATGCGTTGCTCTGGCGCGCGTTATCCCTTAGCGTCTGCCCGACTCGGGCTGGAGGAGGCTGCGGTGCGACTGCGACCCCGCCAGCTGAGCCCGTACCCGCTGTACCTGTTCCTCGAGTCCGGCACGTCGTTCCTGGGCGGCATTAGCTTCGCGACGGTGACGGTCTACTGGGTCACCGTCGGCAGACTGAACCCGCTGCAGCTGGTGCTGCTCGGCACTGCGCTCGAAGTCAGCTACTTCATCTTCCAGCTGCCCACCGGCGTGCTTGCCGACCTGGTCAGCAGGCGGCTGTGCGTGCTGACCGGACTGTTCGTCGTGGGCGTGGCGCAGGTCATGGCGAGCCTGTCGGCGTCGTACGCCAACCTGATCAGCGCCTGGGTCGTGCTGGGCATCGGCTGGGCGCTGAACAACGGGGCGCAGGACGCCTGGATCGCCGACGAACTGTCGGCCGACCTGGGTGACCAGCGGATGACCGGCGTGTACCTGCGGGCAACCCAGCTGGGTCTCATCGCCACCGTCGCTGGCAGCCTGCTGTCCGGCGTCGTCGCACTGGCCGGACTGGAGCTGCCACTGCGGGTGGGCGGCGCGCTGACCTGCCTGCTCGCCGCGGCGGCTGCGCTCGTGATGCCGGAGCGGCACTTTCACCGGCCGGCTGCGGCCGCCGGGGTCCGCCGGGTCGCCCGGCAGTCAGCCCGGCTCCTCACAGACCAGACGCGGGCGACTCACCGCGCCGTCGTCGCCGTGCCTGGCCTGGTGCTGCTGTTCGGCATGACCCTGTTCACCGGGCTGTGGAGCGAGAGCTTCGACCGGCTCTGGGGCGCGTTCCTGCTGCGGGACATCACCTTCCCGCGGGTGGACGGCCTGCACCCGGCCATGTGGTTCAGCCTGCTCGCCGCCGTGGCCGCGGTCCTGGGCCTCGGCGCCACCCAGCTGGCGAAGCGGCGCACCGAGCGGCTCGGCCCGGACTCGGTCGTAGGCGCGTTGCTGGTGCTGACGCTGGCGATCGGCGCGGCTGTGGTCGGAATGGCGACGGCGCATGCATTCGCGGTCGTAGTGGGCGGCTACATCGTGGTCTCGGTGCTGCGGCCCGTGCTGGACCCCCTGGTCTCCGGCTGGATGGTAGGGCGGATCGAGCCAGCGGTCCGGGCGACCGCGCTGTCGGCCTGGGGCATGTTCGACAGTGCCGGGCAGATTGTGGGCGGGCCGGTCATCGGCGTCATCGGCACGCTCGCGTCGCTCCGGATCGCGCTGCTCGCCGGCGCGGCCGCGCTGGGCCCGGCGGCGGCCTTCATCGCTGCGGCGAGCCGACGGATCAGGCCGCGGACGACGGCGACCATTGGGGACGCCGATGCTGCCGATGCCGTGTCCTC
>JASHSZ010000193.1 GCA_030040815.1 Streptosporangiaceae bacterium | reverse complement strand
CCGCACCACGGCCAGCGGCTCCCCGGAGCAGCACGCCTGCGGCCAGGCCGACGACCGCGGCCAAGCCTGGGCCGCCGCGCCGGTCTGGTGACGCGCCGGTCCCGGTGACCGCGGAAGGCCGGTCCGCGTCGGCGAAACCGCGCGAGGCCGACAGGTAGGACCGCGAACTACGTCGCGGGCTGGCGAAGGCCAGCCCGCGACACAGGCCCAGGTTCGCTGGCGCGTGCCAGCGGCCGGCCCTGAGACTGTCAGGCCGGGTAGCAACGGCTGCCTGGCACAAGGAGACGTGCCCGCGGGCACGAACGAACGACGTGCCCCGCGCACGAGAGAACGGAGACCCGGCGAGATGCCGAAGATGAAGACGCACACCGGATCCAGCAAGCGGTTCCGGCTGACGGGAACCGGCAAGATCATGCGCCGCCGGGCCGATCGTGCCCACTACCTCGAGCACAAGCCGAGCACGTTTACCCGGCGCCTGGCCGGCTACCGGGAACTCGCGCCGGGCGACGCGAAGAAGATCAGGAAGCTGCTGGGTAAGTGACCCAGCCCGCTGCGAGAAAGTGAGTCAGACGCATGGCACGCGTGAAGCGGGCGGTCAATGCCCATAAGAAGCGCCGCGTAGTACTGGAGCGCGCCAGCGGTTACCGGGGGCAGCGCTCGCGCCTCTACCGCAAGGCGAAGGAGCAGCAGCTCCACTCGATGACCTACGCCTACCGGGACCGCAAGGATCGCAAGGGCGCCTTCCGGCGGCTGTGGATCCAGCGGATCAACGCCGCGGTGCGCGCCGAGGGGCTTACCTACAACCGGTTCATCCAGGGGCTCAAGCTCGCCGAGGTGAACGTCGACCGCAGAATGCTCGCCGAGCTCGCCGTCTCCGATCCGGCGGCGTTCACCGCGCTGGTCCAGGTCGCCAGGGGTGCGCTGCCCGCCGACGTCAACGCGCCCGCGGCCTGAGCCCAAGCTGACGGCCGGGCGGGCGTGACCAGGCTGGGGTTGACCCAGGCGCAGCCGGACGGTGTCCTGTCGCGCCGGTCGGCGCCGGTGAGGGCGGCCCGCCAGCTGGGCAAGCGCGCGTTCCGGGAACGCGCCCGGTTGTTCCTCGCCGAGGGTCCCCAGGCGGTCAGGGAGGCGCTGGCGCGGCCAGACGCGGTAACGGAGCTGTTCGTCACCGGGCAGGGCCGGGCCCGCCATCGGGAGCTCGCCGATCGCGCGGCCGCCTCCGGCTGCGTGGTGCATGAGGTCAGCAGCGCGGTGATGGCCGAGCTGGCGCAGACGATCACGCCGCAGGGCATCGTTGCGGTGTGCCGGTTCGTCGACGTGCCGCTCGTCGCGCTGCTGTCTCGGGCACCTCGGCTGGTTGCGGTCCTCGTCAGCGTGCGAGACCCCGGCAACGCAGGCACCGTCGTGCGGACCGCCGACGCCGCGGGCGCCGGCGGGGTGGTCTTCGCGGCCGCGTCGGTCGACCCGTACAACGCCAAGTGCGTCCGGTCCTCGGCCGGCAGCCTGTTTCACCTGCCCCTAGTCGTCGGCGCCGCGCTGCCGGATGTGATCACTGGGCTCCGTGCCGCCGGGGTGCAGGTGCTCGCGGCGGATGGCAGCGCCAGCCAGGTGCTGGGCAGCGCGGACGGCCCGGACCTCACCCGGCCGACCGCGTGGCTGTTCGGCAACGAGGCCTGGGGCTTGCCCGCCAGCCTGCTGGACCTTGCCGATGCCGCGGTGGCCGTGCCGATCTACGGTCAGGCGGAGAGCCTCAACCTGGCAGCGGCAGCGGCAGTCTGCCTGTACGCCTCGGCCCGGTGCTCCCGTGGCAGGCCGTAACGGCATCTCGGAGTGTCGGCCGGCCGGCTAGTGTCGGCCGGCCGGCCAGATCCGCTAAAGTCTGATCACGTTGCGTCATCGCTGGCCGGTGCGTAGTGGCCCCGGCGGCCGATGGCGCGGCAGCACTGCAACGGCGGTCTTCCCCCGGCCCGCCGATGCGGCTGCGGTACGGACGCGCGGCGCACGGCCGCTGCGGAGTGCTGTGGCGTGCGCGGCCCCGCGGGGGACAGGCAGCTTCTCCGAACCCTCCCGGAGGCGGCGCAGGGTGGTGGAACCGATCGCGACAAGTCAGTCGGCGGCCGGGGTCACGGCCGTTTCCGCCATCCCCGACTCTCCCGATACGGACGGCGGCGGCGTCGGCGGGGCCGGCCAGGCTGGCAGCAGCGAGGCCGCCGAGTCCACCGTCGGCTCCGTTCCCTCCTTCCTGGTTCTCGCGGATGACCTGCCGGACGGCCTGATCATCGCCGACCACACGGGCGCGGTCACGGTGGTGAACCGCGCCGCTGCGCGGCTGACCGGGATCACCCCGGCCGACGCGCTCGGCCGCGATGTCCGGCAGGTGCTGCCGCTGCGTGATCAGGAGAACGGGTGCTGGTGGGCGCTGACCCAGCCATACGACGGCCTGTGCACCAGGACCAGGCATCCCGAGCGGGCGCTCTACCTGCCGGACGGCACCGAGTTGCTGGTCAGCATCGGATACGTGCGCGAGCCGCGGCGGCCTGCAGCGGAGAACGGCCGGGCGGTGCAGCGGCTCGCCATCACGCTCCGCAGCGCCGAGCAGCGGGCCCGGCTGGAGCGCAGCCGGGCCGACCTGGTCTCGACCGTGGCGCACGAGCTGCGCTCGCCGCTGACCAGTGTCAAGGGCTTCACTGCGACGCTGTTGGCGAAGTGGCCGCGGTTCACCGACGACCAGAAGAAGGTGATGCTGGAGACCGTCAACGCCGATGCCGACCGGGTGACCCGGCTGATCACCGAGCTGCTGGACGTCTCCAGGATCGAGTCCGGGCGGATCGAGGTGCACCGGGAGCTTGTCAGCATCCCGGCCAGGGCGGGAAAGATCATCAGTGGCCGGGTGGCTGCGGGGGACACCCCTGACCGGTACCGGATCGACGTGGCCGACGGCCTGCCGGAGACGTGGCTGGACGCCGACAAGGTCGATCAGATCCTCGCGAACCTCATCGAGAACGCGGTCCGGCACGGGGCTGGTACCGTTACCACTGTGGTGGAGCCAGCTGTCGTGGCGGGGGCTCCTGGCGTGGCGGTAGCGGTCCGCGACCAGGGGCCTGGCATCGCGCCCGAGGTTGCCCCCCGCGTCTTCGCTCGGTTCTGGCGCGCTAAGCGCCGCGGCGGCGCCGGCCTCGGGCTGTTCATCGTCAAGGGCCTGGTGGAGGCGCACGGCGGAGAGATCACCGTGCAGCAGGCACCCGGCGGCGGTGCCGAGTTCCGATTTACCATGCCCGCCGGGACGCCTGAGTTCGGCTAGCCGGCGGGCCTGCGCCTCAAGCTCGGCGCCTCATCGCGCCACATTTCGTGCTGGAGTCCGCGCAATCACGGGGCAGCCGGGACTTCGCCCGTCGGGCATCCTCCGGCTGTGTCAGGAAGATCAGGGAGATGTCTGCACCGAACACGTATGACCCGGTGGAGGTGGCCGTGCTCGCTCCGGACGAGGTGCAGCGCACGCTGGACGACGCGCTCGCAGCCATCGCGGCGGCGGTGGACCTCGACCAGCTTAAGGCCGCAAGGATCGCGCACGCGGGTGACCGGTCGCCGCTCGCGCTGGCCAACGCCGAGATCGGCGCGCTGCCGCCGGCTGCCCGCGCGGACGCGGGCAAGCGGGTCGGAGCAGCGCGTGCCGCCGTCCGGCAGGCGCTCAGCCAGCGCCAGGCAGAGCTCGAGGCCGAGCGCGACCAACGGGTGCTCATCGAGGAGGCGGTGGATGTCACGCTGCCATGGGACCGGTCTCCGGTCGGCGCGCGGCACCCGGTCACGACGGCGGGCGAGCGGCTTGTCGACGTGTTCGTCAGCATGGGCTACGAGGTGGCCGAGGGCCCCGAGGTCGAGGCCGAGTGGTACAACTTCGACGCGCTGAACTTCCCGCCTGACCACCCCGCCAGGGAGATGTACGACACGATCTTCGTCGCCGACCGCGACGGCACGCAGCATTCCGGGGTGCTGCTACGCACGCACACCTCGCCGGTGCAGATTAGGGCGCTGCTCACCCGTCCGCTGCCGCTGTATGTGGTCAGTCCCGGCAAGTGCTACCGCACTGACACCATGGACGCAACGCACAGCCCGGTCTTCCACCAGATCGAATGCCTCGCCGTGGACGAGGATCTGACGATGGCTGACCTGCGCGGCGCCATCAGCGCGTTCGTCGAGGCCATGTTCGGGCCGGGCCTGCAGACCCGGCTGCGCCCGGACTTCTTCCCGTTCACCGAGCCGTCGGCGGACGTGTCGATGGAGTGCCACGTCTGCCGCGGCGCATCCACCCGGCCGGGCGGGGAGCCATGCCGGGTCTGCCGGTCGCAGGGCTGGATCGAGAT
>JASHSZ010000192.1 GCA_030040815.1 Streptosporangiaceae bacterium | reverse complement strand
CCGGACGCCTTGCCGTGCACCCCTAGGTCGTAGTCGAACCGGTTGGCGATGCCCTCCAGCTCGCCCCACTCGCTGCCGGGGAAGTCAAACCGGTACTCCAGGTCGACCGTCCGCTTGGAGTAGTGCGACAGCTTGTCCTTGGGATGCTCGTATCGGCGCATGTTCTGGCTGCTCAGGCCCAGGTCCCGGAACCACGACTCACGGGCGTCGATCCAGTACTCGTGCCACTGTTCGTCGGTGCCGGGGCGGACGAAGAACTCCATCTCCATCTGCTCGAACTCCCTGGTGCGGAAGATGAAGTTCCCCGGCGTGATCTCGTTCCGGAATGACTTGCCGATCTGGGCGATGCCGAACGGAATCTTCCGGCGGGAGGTCTGCAGCACGTTCCGGTAGTTGATGAAGATGCCCTGCGCGGTCTCCGGCCGCAGGTAGGTCAGCCCGGACTCATCCTCGGTGGCGCCGAGGTAGGTCCGCAGCATGCCGTTGAACATCCGGGGCTCGGTGAAGGCACCCTTGGTCCCGCAGTGCGGGCAGGACACGTCTGCCAGGCCGTGCTCGGGCGCGTGCCCGTGCTTCTCCTCGTACCCCTCGATCAGCTGGTCGGCGCGGAACCGGAAGTGGCACGACTGGCACTCGGTCAGCGGGTCGGTGAACTGCGTGACGTGCCCGCTGGCCTGCCAGACCTCTGGCGCCAGGATGACGCTGGAGTCGATGCCGACGATGTCGTCCCGGACCTGCACCATCGACCGCCACCACTGCCGCTTGATGTTGGCCTTGATCTCCACGCCCAGCGGCCCGTAGTCCCACGCGGCCCGCAACCCGCCGTAGATCTCACTCGACGGGTAGACCAGCCCTCGCCGCTTGGACAAGCTGACGATGGTCTCGATGCGATCGCTGCGTCGTGCCATGACTATCCCCATCCGGCTGGCGGTCGGCGGCCTGCTGTGACATGCGCGAGCCCTCGGCAAGGGCGGCGGCGGTGTGGCCAGCTTACCGGTAGGTCAGCAGCAACCGCCCATCCGTTTGCGGCCCTCGGTCACGACCTGCAGTCGAGGTGGTCGGGGAACTCCCAGCCGGCGCCGCGGAGAACGTGGCCCTGTTCGGCGTGCTGATGGCCGCCAAGGCGTGCCGCGGCGGCCCTGGTCCCCTCTGGTACTGACCGCCTAACAGTTCGGTCTCCGGGCCGGTGCGGCGGAGGTGCAAGAACCCCAGCACGGTCAGGATCAGCATGATCAGCGCCGCGCACAGCGCGACGATGCCAGCGATCAGCGCGATCTGACCGATCTGCCAGAACGCGTACGCGTTCAGGAGCAGCCCGCGCAGCGTCGTGCCCTTGAAGAGGGTGTCCGCCTGGGCGGCGAGCATGGCGTTCGTCGGCATGGCCAGCGCCTCGGCCGACACCTGCGAGTACGTCTTGCCGCCGGCTACCAGGGTCAGGTGGTAGGCGATGAAGTTGTCGGCGTACACGTGGGCCTGTGCGCCGGTGGTCATCAGCTGCCCGGCGTAGGGCGCCATGGCCGCCTGGTCGGCCTTGGGCAGCGCCTTGAACTCGGCGTTGCTGGTGGTCGGGAACACGATCTTCTGTGCCGACAGCTGGCTGGTCACCTGATTGTTAGTGAACGTGTACCCCCAGATCAGCAGTCCGCCAGCCACTGCTAGCACGATGACCAGCAGCACGCCAACCCAGCTGACCAGGAAATCGAATGTCGTCCGCCGCATGACGGGGAGCCTCCTTGGGACTCCTTACCTGAGGTGTTCCTTAGTGTCGGGGCTCACATATTCCCCGCCTGTGAGCAGGTAAAACGATCAGGTTGTGGTTCTCAAGCAGACCCGTGACGCATCGTCGTCCTGCCATCAGCCGTCACCGGCGCGCAAGGCCACTCCTGATATCGGCAGGCGGTAGCCTGGCACCGACCGACGCGGATCAGGCCGCGCGGAGATGGACCAGCCGGGCCGGCCAGGGGGGACCAAAAGTGAGCACGAACCGGCCAGCCAGGCAGCGAGTCCGGCCGCTGCCGAAGGGCAGCGCTCTGTACACGCCGAATGCCTCGCCAGCCCGGCAGGCGGCCGAGCGACGCAGCGCCCGGCCGCTGCTGTACCTCCACCAGCTCCCCAGGTGGGTGCCGCCCGTGGTGCTGGCGGTCCTGCTCGTCGTCGGCCTGGCCGTCAAGGGCCCGGGTGGGGCGGTGGCCCTGTGCGCCGTGGTGGCCGTGCTCGGCTGGCTGGCGGCGCTGTCGTGGCCACGGCTGACCGCGGGCGGCCGGGCCGCCCGGCTGCTCACGGTTGTGGTTCTGCTCGCGGTCGCGGGCTACCAGGCCGCTCGCTAGATCGAGGGCCCGCTTGGATCGCGGTCGACCCCCTTCTCTACGATGCTGACCGCGATGAGGCCCGCAACGAAGACGGCGATCATGCCGATCAGCAGGCCGAGCTCGGCGGAACTGACCGGTGGCGCACCGGGCGTGAGGTCGACCAGGATTCGCCGGATCACTGCTATGAGTCCGACCACGATGAACGGCTGCGCGATGAGCCGGTGTGCCCGTAGCGAGAGCACGACGGTGTGCACGATCTCGATGAGGATGAGGACGAGCAGGACTTGGTCCAAGAGCTGCGGCGCCGCGGCCGATAGCGATCCGTGGGAGCCGTCGACGAAGTCGACGATGCCGGACACCAGCAGCACGGCCGCGAGCAGCACCAGCACGACCCCCACGGTTACCGCGACAATGTCCTGGGCGTGTTCAAGCACCCCGATCCAGCGCCGGACGCTCGACGATGTCAGCCAGCGCAGGCTGCCGCCCGGCGGGTGGATAGGGCGCGCCTCGGACTGCACCGAGTCGCCCGGATCCCGCTCGCCCGAGTCACCCGACGTTGCAACGTCCATCCCGCCATTGTTGGCATCGACCGCCGTCCGCGCCACGCAATCGCGCCTTGAGCATCCCGCCTGAGTCGCAGGGACGCGCTTTCCACCTATTGTGGCTGCGCAAAACGGGATGATCCGGGCGGTAGAGCAGCCACACCAGGTGGAAGGTGGGGAAATGGAGATCATGTCAACGTTGGTTGACAACCCGGTGGCGTCAATATAAGTTGACGCCATGAGTGCGGAGGCCGAGACCGCCACTGTCGTGATCGTCGGTGCGGGACCTACCGGGCTGATGCTGGCCATCGAGCTGTGCCTGGGCGGGGTCACGCCAGTCGTACTCGAGCAACTGCCAGCCGTGAGCGAGATCCCGAAGGGCAACGGGTTCTTTGGCCTTATCGTGCCCGTGCTCGACTACCGGGGGTTGCTGGCGCCGCTGCGCGCCGAGGCCACCTATGCCGGTCCGGTGCCGAGCTTCTTCTTTGGTCCGCTGACGCTCGACTTCTCCCGGCTGGACAGCAGCCCACTGCAGGTCCTGGCTGCGCCGCAGCGGACCATAGAGCGCACGCTCGCCGGGAGGCTGACTGAACTCGGCGGCACGGTGCGTCGCGGTCACGAGCTGACGGGGCTGACCCAGCACGACGACTCCGTGACTGTCGAGGTCAGCGACCCGGCGGGAAGTTACCGGCTCCGTGCCCGCTACCTGGTCGGTTGCGACGGTGCGCACAGCCCGGTCCGCAAGCTCGCCGGGATCGACTTCCCCGGCATCACCGCTGGCACCGTGGCACGGATCGGCCGGGTCCGGGTTCCGGCGGACCTCATCGTCCCCGGGACCGGCGAGCTCGACGTGCCCGGCGCCGGCCGGCTGCGGATAATGCAGCCAGTCCGCACCGCGTGCGGCTTGTACTCGATCGGGCCGCAGGCCAGCGTCGATAAGGCAGCGCCGCGGGATCTCTACATCGTTTCCACCCAGGAGGAGGAGCCGGACGCCGACCTGACGGCGGCCATGACCCTCGAGGAGCTCAGCGCCAGCGTCCGCCGCGTGGTCGGCGCAGACCTGCCGATGAGCGACCCGATCTGGCTAACCCGGCTGGGCAGCAACAGCCGCCAGGCAGCCCGCTATCGCGACGGGCGGGTCCTGCTGGCGGGCGATGCCGCGCACGTCTTCGGCGTCGGCGGGTCGCTCAATGCCGGCTTGCTTGACGCGCTGAACCTGGGCTGGAAGCTGGCCGCCGCGGTGCGGGCCAGCGCACCGGAGGGGCTGCTCGACAGCTA
>JASHSZ010000191.1 GCA_030040815.1 Streptosporangiaceae bacterium | reverse complement strand
GCGGCGCGGCGGCCGCGGGGCGAGTCGGGCTGTGCGCACTCGTCGGCGTCGGCGTGCTGGGGCTGCCCGTCAAGGCAACCGTGAGCGCGATCGCGGCCACGACCGCGACTGCCGCAGCGGCAGCCGCAGCACGCGACGGTCGCGGCCGTCGCCAGGGCGCTCGCAGGGCACGGATCGCACTCGTCGCGCCGCGACCTCCTGCGGTCAAGCCGCCGGCCGCGGCCTGGCTGCCGATTGCGGCTGTCTGTGCCACATGCCTGCCGCTGCTTGCGCCTGCGGCCGCGCTGCTGTCACCAGGCCCGAATAGGTAGGCCTCCGCAGCGGAGCCGAGGACGAGCGGGCCCACGACTGCGCGCAGCGTGCCGCCCACATCCGAGAGCTCGGCATGGACCGCCCGGCAGACGTCGCAGGTGTCGAGGTGGGCCGACACCATCGGGGCGTCTGCGGTCGCGTTCGGGTCGCGCACGAATTGGTCTAGCCGCTCCCCGACAAGCCGGCACTCAGGCCTGACGTTCGTGGCCAGGTGCCGCTGCAGGTAGGCCTGGCGGAGTCCATCGGTGGCCCGGCGATTGAGAGCCACGACCCCGTTACGGGTTACGCCTAACAGCGGCGCGACGTCGGCCGGCCGTGCCTGCTCCACTTGCGCGTGCCATAGCACGGCCCGCCAGCGCTCCGGTAGGGATAGGTACGCGCGGGCGATGATGGCTGTCTCGATGCCGGCCAGGGACGGCTCGATGAACGGCTCGCCCGGTTCTGGCAGCGGCCGGGCGTCGGTGCGCTGCCAGGTGGGCTGGCCCGTGAGGCGGTAGTAGCAGACTCGCCGCAGCACCGTGAGGACGTAGGGACGGACCGAGTTGGACGGCCCGCCGCCCCGGCGCGTCACGTCCAGCACCCACGCGAAGGCCTCCGCGACGACGTCATCGACCTCGTAGGGCGACGCCACTAGATGACGAGCCAGCCGCCGAGCGGCTGACTCGTGTCGGGACCGCAGCGTGCCGAACGCCTCGGCGTCGCCGGCCCGGACCATGTTGAGTAGCCGGGCGTCGTCTGCGTCATGCCGAGCCGAGCCGGGATGTGTCACTGGTGCGCCTCCCCTGTCGTCTTTGCGCATCCCAAGTGGCACATGAATCATTGCCGTTATTGCGCCGTCGCGCGACGCATTCGCCCGCACTGCGGCGGCAGAAGGCAAATGGCGCGCGCTGCAGCGGTGGGCAAACTAGTGCGCCGAAGGAAGAAACGGGAAACAAGTCCCGGCAGCAGCTCTGAGCGGCCAGCGCTCGCTCGTGCCGACCCGGCTCAGCACTGGCCGGGCGGGAGCAGCCGGTCAAGGCGATCTGGCTGCGTACCCGTCGGACCGCGTCACCCAGTCGCGCCGGCCCACCATGGCCACGCGGTCAGGCCTTCGACGAGGTCCTGGCGAAGTACCCGGCGCCCGCCAGCAGAAGCAGGCCTACGACGATGCACACGGCCAGCCGGATGTCGTGAATCCCGTGATGCACGGTGCCGGAGAGGACGTGGATGTGGTTGGCCGTTCCGGTGATGAACAGGACTGCCGCGACGAGGGCAAGGATGCCGAGAATCCCTAGCACAGCGACGATGGTCCACTGGCCGACGGATCGGCGCGGGGCTGCGGCGGTGGTGGTCGTGTTGGTCATCTGCTCCTCCTGGTAGCGACACACGAGCTAGGAGTGCCGCGACTGGCGCCGGCGAGCGCGGCTCGGCGGTGCCGGAGCGGACGGTGAGTGTCAGCCATGACGGCGCTCTCCGGGATTCGATTCATCTGCTTTCAGAAGTTGCGGCCGCTTGCCGCAACGCCCCCGTAATCTGACGACCGCGGAACGCCGCCCAGGTGTCAGGCCGGAGCGGACCGCGCACCGCGGTTCTCCAGCCCGCCTGCGCTAGCAGGCGCTGGAGTCGGATGGGCGACATCACCTAGTCGTCCAGCGACGCCGACCGCAGCACTCATAGCGTACGGTACGCACCTGGCACGCCTGGCGGCGCGATCCCGCCTGTCAGTACGGCGTGCTCCGCGGGGTGCCCCATGGCCGGCCACGTTCACCACGGTCGTGGCGGCCAGCGTGCCATCGCTGCCCATCGCGGGTTGCGTCCCGGCCAGGCGCTGGCCCGCCCGTCGTGTCCGGTTAGCCTGTGGCCGAAAGCGCGCAGGCAGTTCCGGTTCACCAGCGGCCGCGGTGGACCACCTCGTCAAACGGGCGCCGGTTAGGCTTCCGCACCGGCCTCAGCGGCCGGTCTGCCGGGTAGCCGAGCGACAGCAGAATGACCCAGTCCCTGTCGGCGGGCAGCCCGAGCACTCGCCGGGCCAGGCCCATGTCGGTCACGCCAGCGTGGCAGCTGCCGATGCCGAGATCGGCCGCCGTGATTGCCATGCTCAGCGCCGCCTGGCCGAGATCGAACTGGGCCCGGTGGAACGGGTTGTCGGCGGGCGGGCCGACGATGGCGATGGTGGCCGCCGACTGTGCGACGTGGTAGGCACCGGAGAAGACCTGCGACAGCTCGGCCAGCTGGGCGCGGTCGGTAACCAGCACGAAGTCCCACGGCTGCCAGTTCTGCGAGGACGGCGACCGGCGCCCGGCCTCGAGGATCCGGTCGAGATCTCCGGCCGGGATAGGCGTGTCAGCAAAGGCGCGCACGTTGCGACGCGCGGTGATGGCGTCCCAGGTCTGCATGCCGCGGAGGCTACCGCCCCAGACGGCCGAGCCAGCGGCGAATGAGGTCAGCATCGAGCAGGAACGCGATGCCGAGCACGCTGCCGATGCCGACCGCCGCGCCGCCGATGGTGTCGGTGAAGTAGTGGTACTGCAGTCCGATCATGGCGAACCCGACGGCGGACGCGATGACGGCCGCGGCGATCACCCCGGCGATGCGGGCTGCGAACCGGGCCCGACCGCCTGGGGAGCCGAGCACGACCACGGCGACGACCGTGCCGAGCGCGAACACGCCAGTCGTGTGGCCGCTTGGATAGGTGAGGTCACCGGCGATCGTGCGGTGCACGAGCGGTTTGAGCACGAGCTCAGTCAGCGCGGCGGCAACCGGCACGCTCACGACCGCGAGCACGGCGCCGCTGAGGCGACGGGCGGCCAGGCAGCTGATGGCAACCACCGCGGTCAGGATGGTCATCTCCACCCCACCGCCGAGCATGCTCAGCCCGGACAGCACGTGCGAGGAGACATGCAGGCCCATGATCCAGGAGTCGACTGCCCGGTCGATCGCATCGGGATGGCTCTGGTGGGCGGTGGCGACACCCAGCGCCACGACCAGAATCAGGCAGCCGACGGCCACCATCGAGGCGGGCTTGCGCGCCTGAGCTGGGAGCAGCGGAGCGCTCGGCGCGCCTCGTCGCAGCCCCCAGCGCCGGCCCTGGCCCGGCCCGACAGTAACCTGATCTTCTGCTCGCATCCGGACCCAGGCTAGCCGAGCCGGTCAGGGATGCTGGCCAGCCGGTGGTCCCGGTTGAACTACCAAGTAACCGGGTACCACCTGCGACGCCTGCAGATGGAGCCTGCTGGCTCTGGCGGGCACGAACCTGGGCCCGGCTTGCGGCCGGACCCAGACAACGGGTCACACATCGGGGGAGTGACACAAAGATGGACCTGGTCGTGGTCTTCTTCGTGATCTGCGCCATTGCCTGGCTGCGCAAGGGCTGGGCGTTAGCGAGCCGCCTGGCTACGCGGCCAGGCTTATTAGCTGCGCCTGATCACGGCTAGCCAGGCCCGGGCCCGCGTCGTGCCGTTGATCGGATTGATCTCGAAGGCGTCCGCCGAGATGGACTCGACGGCCCAGCCGTCGCGGAACGCGTCGCGGAGTTCGCCCGCGCGGATGCGGCGTGGGCCCCAGTCGCCTGGCTCCTGATCACTGAAGCACATGAGGTAGCAGCGGCCGCCCGGCCGCAGCGCCGCGGCGAGGCTCGCG
>JASHSZ010000190.1 GCA_030040815.1 Streptosporangiaceae bacterium | reverse complement strand
TGCAAGTTGCCCGATTGATCATGTTCTGGACGCGACTGCCGGCGAGAGTCCGGCGAACTCGATCCGACTCGGGCATCCAGGTCTGCCAGTCCGGTTCAACATGCGGCACATCAGGCGATTGATAGTCAACTGCGGACTGCCGGCGGGCCTGGTTCGAGCCTGTCCGCACCAGCACGGCAGAATGGTCGATGCGGTGGCGCCTACCTACATCGGCCGCGCCGCAGCTGGCTATTCCGAGAGGTCATCACGAAGGGCTGGAAATGGCCGGGGAGACATCGCAGCAAACGGCCGCAACGGTGGAGAAGGCGGAAGCTCCGACGTTTGACTCCTCCGTCGCGCACATCGCCCGCGTGTACAACTACTGGCTGGGAGGCAAGGAAAACTACGCGGCCGACCGCGCCGCAGGAGATCGGACTATCGCGGAGTTCCCCGGCATCGTGGCGTCGGCGCGAGCTAACCGCGCGTTCCTGCGCCGGGCGGTCCGCTTCCTGGCGACCGAAGGTGGAGTCCGGCAGTTCCTCGACATCGGCACGGGCATTCCGACCTCTGACAATACCCATGAGGTCGCCCAGTCGCTGGCGCCGCAGAGCCGCATCGTCTACGTGGACAACGACCCGGTGGTGCTCGCGCACGCGCGGGCGTTACTCACCAGCTCGCCCGAGGGAGTGACTGACTACCTTGACGCCGACCTGAGAGAGCCCGGCCCGATCCTGGCGCGTGCCGCGCAGACGCTAGACTTCTCGCGGCCGGTTGCAATCATGCTGCTTGCGGTCTTGCAGCTGCTCGGTGACCATGACGAACCGTACAGGATCGTGGCCGACCTGCTCGCGAAGGTCCCGCCTGGCAGCTACCTGGTGCTGTCACACCCGACGTCCGACGTTCAGCAGGACCGGGTCACCGCGATGGTCGCGCGGCTCAATGACCTCGTTGCGGAGAAGGTCACCACTCGCGACCGGGATCAGGTCGGGCGCTTCTTCGCCGGGCTGGAACTCGTTGAGCCGGGACTGGTCAACGTCTCCGAATGGCGGCCCGACGCTGCGACGGACCTAGGACCGGCGGCACTTTGGGTGGGTGTTGGCCGTAAGCCGTGACCGCGCCCGGCGCAAGCGGATGCGGCTGTCCGCCGGTCAGCCCTCAGCCGAGGTCCGCAGCCAGTTCCGCGTAGGCGGGAATAAGCTCGTCCATCCGCCCGCCCGCGTCGCAGCGCCCCCGTCCGGCGAGGTAAGCGGCGAGGTCCTCGAGATGGACCTGGTTCCCCGCCCCGTAGCCGGCGACGTAGTCCAGGGACATGCCCCGCTGCTCGAAGATCAGGATGGTCTGGTCGCCCTCGCCGGTCAGCGCGACCTCGGTGTGTTCCTCGTGTGGCTCGTCAGGGTCCCTGCCCGTCACTACCAGCCGCCTCGGGGGCTCGCACGCTTCCACCCGCCCGGTGCCTTCCCATCCGCTAGCAAACACCCGTGCCCGGTACTCGCCACCGAGTCGCAGGTCGCCCGTTACCTCGCCGTACCAGCGTGCCAGCCGCGCGGGATCGGTGAGCGCCGACCATACGTCGTCGATATCGGCGTCCAGGCGGTCCTGCAACCACACCACGCCCTTGCCATCTGCCGATCCCAGGCTGCCCAGGATTCGGACGGCCCCACGTGCCTCGCTCGTCATGCGGTGCTCCTTCGCTCGCGTCGCAGACAGGCTCATCATGTCCCCATCAAGACGTCAGTGCTCTGCTGCGACAACGAACGGGCCGACTCCGGATGGACAATCTCCGCTGCGACGCGCTCATTTCTCGACCTGACCGGGTACGGCGGCCCACATGGGCGCGACCTGATCGCGACTGCTTCCCGCAGAAGGCGGATGTTCATAACGACGTCCACGGCGAGCGGACGCGGCTCGCCGCGGATGACGTCTCACGGCGACGCCGACGGCAGGTCACGCCAGGAATTCGTCGTGCGCGTATAGGTCGGTGTACACGTTCCAGACCTCTGTTACCTTCCCGTTCTTGACCTGGCTGATCTGGACCACGTTGTCATCCAGGCTCCGCCCGTTGCGCTCGGCGTGCTCGGTGATGAGCGCGACGACGTGGTCATCGCTGGCCAGCAGGTCGCGCGCCTCCAGGCGGAGCGTGCCCCCGGTGAGCTCGGCGAGGCTGGTCCACAGCTCAATGATCTTGTCCGCGCCCTTGTAGTCGCCTGCCAAACCCTTTCTCCCCGGGACGTGCAGGACGACATCGGGGTCGACGTAGTTTCGGAACTCGGCCCAGTCGCCGCTGCGGATTGCCGCGTACACGGCCTGCACCACTTCTGCATTCGGATGTGCCATCTGACCCTTCTTTCGAGCCGGCTGTTGAGGGGTGGCGGATCGGCTCGACCGGCCGACCTAATGCGAGATTCGCAGAGCCGACACACCCGTAGCATCGGGGAAGGTACCTAATCTTTAGCCAGTGCTGGCCTGCGATGTGCTGGCAGCGGCGAGCAAGGGGCGGTTGGTTACGTGACAGAGAGCCCGTCCCCCGGGCCGGCGGCACGGGGCGCGCGCGCCGCGGGTGGCATGCGGGTGCCGGCACAGCCAGTGTTCTGGTGCGCCGTGGTTGCCGTGCTAGGAGTCGCGGCCGACGCCGCGAGCAAGGCATGGGCGCTGTCCCGGCTCTCCCATGGACGCGACATCACCCTGCCCGGCGGATTGATACGGCTGCAGCTGGTCATCAATCACGGCGCCGCATTCGGGCTGGGCGCCAGCTACGAACCGATCCTCACAGCTGCAGCGTTCGCTGGCGCGATCCTGCTCGGCACCTGGGCGCTACGCGCTACCGGCCGCGTTGAAGGACTCGGTGCCGCGCTCGCCACGGCGGGCGCTGCAGGCAACCTGATCGACCGCCTGACCCGGCCGCCTGCCGTGCTGCACGGCGGCGTCGTGGACTGGCTGCACGTCTGGTTCTACGGCCCGACCTTCAATCTCGCGGATGTCTGGCTCAGGGCAGGTGCGCTGATCGCCATCGGCGCGTGGCTGTGGCAACACCGGGCGCGCGTTTCCCGGCCCGCGGCGTCGGCCCGCGAGGCGGACCGGCCGCCGGCAACGTAGCCCAGGCAGGGTTCGCACCGGGCGAACGGACTGACATCGGTCAGCTCCGCCTCACGCCACAGCCGACCCGTAGGTTTGTCCCATGTCCGCCGCGCCGCCGAACCCGGCACCCTCGCCCGTACCCGAGCCGCATCGTCACCGGCAGGTTGCGGAGTCCTTCGGCGGGGACGCCGAGCGCTACGACCGGACCCGCCCGCCCTACCCCGACGCCCTGGTGAACCGGATCATCGCCGCCAGCCCCGGCCGCGACGTGCTGGATGTCGGCTGCGGCACCGGCATCGAGGCCCGTCAGTTCCAGGCGGCCGGCTGCGCGGTCCTCGGCGTAGAGCCGGACGCTCGGATGGCCGAGTTCGCGAGGCGCAGCGGGGTCGCGGCCGAGGTGGCGACGTTCGAGGCCTGGGACCCGGCGGGCCGGGAGTTCGACGCGGTCATCGCCGGCACAGCCTGGCACTGGGTGGATCCGGTCGCCGGCGCAGCCAAGGCGGCGAGCGTGCTGCGCAGCGGCGGCCGGCTGGCGCCGTTCCACCACGTCTTCCAGGCCCCGCCCGAGGTGACCGAAGCGCTAGCCGACGTGTACCGGCGGGTGGTGCCGGACTCGCCGGTCAGCCTCAGCGGCCAGGCAACGAGGTCGTCCCTGGAGCTCTATCAGCCGCTATTCGTCAAGATCGCTGACGGGATCCGGGAGGCGCGCGAGTTCAGCGAACCCGAGCAGTGGCAGTTCGACTGGGAGCGCACCTACAGCACGGACGAGTGGCTGGACCAGCTACCGACCCTCGGTTCCCTCACCCAGCTGCCGCCGGACAAGCTGGTGCAGGTGCAGGAGGGCGTCCGGACCGCGATCGACGCGATGGGCGGCAGCTTTACGATGCGCTACACCACCGTGGCGGTCACAGCGGCCCGCGTCACCGGTCCCTGATAGCGGCAGCGCGGTAGCCTTCGGGCCGGTCGGGTCGCAAGCAGGAATCCGTGACCGACCGTGACAGTGCGTGCCGAGTCGGGTATCCCCGAATGACAGGCCCGGCGGTGTGGCGGGTCTGGCCGATGAGGAGCTGGGGGCGCGATGAAGCTGGACTTCCTGCGGCCGCTGTATGACGAGTTCGGCGGCTATGTCTCGGTGTACATCGACACCGACCGCATTCACGAGAATTGGGCCCAGGCTCTCGACCTTCGATGGCGCGCCGCCCGGGAGAAGCTGACCGCGGCCGGTGCGAACCCGGCCACGCTCGACGCGGTCGCCCGGATCGTGACCGCCCGCGACTTGGGGGCGCCGGGCATGGCGGTGTTCGCCCGCGAGGCGACCGTTACCCTGACCGCGACCCTGCAGGCGGCGCCCCGACGACAGATCGCCCGGCTGGCAGCGCTGCCGCACCTCATGCCACTGCTGGCGCAGCAGCCGCCGCCCGTTCCGCACCTGCGGGTGAGCGCCACCCGGCGCGGCGGCGAGGTGTTGGCCGTCGGCGGCACCGGGGACTGGTGGCGCAACTGGGCCTCAAGCCGCGACTGGCCGCTGCACAAGACCTCCGTGGGCGGCTGGTCTCAGGATCGCTACCAGCGCAGCGTCGAGGAGACCTGGGAGGAGAACGCTAAAGCGCTGGCCGCCGAGGTAACCAGCGCCGCAGCCGCGTTCGGTGCGCGGCACGTCATCGTCGCAGGCGACGTGCACGCCCGGTCGCTGCTGCTGGCGCGGCTGCCGAAACCGCTGCGGGAGGCAGCGGTCGTGGTCGACGAGGAGGTCCCGGCCGACAGCCCGCTGCTCGCGAGCGTCGCGGACCAGGCGCTGTCTGACGCGGCGGACCGGGATGTCCGGGACCGGTTCGGGGAGTGGCAGGCGAGGCTCGCGCACGGACAGGCCGTCGAGGGACTCGGCGCAGCCATGACGGCGCTCGGCGACGGGCAGGTGCTCGACATGTTCGTCGCAGACGATCCCTCCTCGACCGCAACCGCCTGGGTCGGTACGGCTGGCCACGAGCTGGCGGCCTCCCCGGCCGAGCTGCGGGACCGCCAGGTGCCTGACCCGGTCCTCGACCGGGCTGACGCGGCCCTCGTCCGCGGGCTGGCGACAACCAACGCCGAGCTGTACTTCCTGCCTCCAGACCTGGTCGAGAGCGGGAACTCCGCGGCCTGCGGCGGGATGGCCAGGCCGCTGGACGGGGTCGGCGCGACGCTTCGCTTCACGACGTGACCAGGTGCCGGCGCGCCGCATCCGAAGAACCCCCGGGCGTGTCAGCGGCCTCCGGCATCACCCATGGCGGGTGACGTGGCGGCAAGGCCGGCGCGGAATGATGGCTGCGCCAGGTCAGTGACCGAGGGGGGAACGGGGTGACGAGCCAGCGCCGTCCGCGCGGCCGTGGCGGTCGGCCTGCGCCGATCCCCCGGCCAACCGCGGTAGCCGCCGGGGTTAGGCGCGGCCAGAATGCTGGCCCGCCGTGCTAGGCCAGGCACTCGGCTTCGCTTTCCTCGCGGGGCTCTCGCCAACGGCGCTGGTTGTCGCGACCGTGCTGCTGGGCTCGACGAACCCGCAGCGGACGGTGCTGTTCTTCCTGGCCGGCGCCGTGCTGATGACCGTGGTCGTAGGTGTGGCCATCTTCTTCGCGCTGCGGGCGGGTGGCCTGCAGCACGCCGATGAACGCGGCCCGCGCTACGGCCTGCGCACCGGACTCGGCGCGCTCGCGATCGCCGCGAGCCTCGTGCTGGCGAGCAGAAAGCCGCGGCCGAAGGATCCGAACAAGAAGCCGAACCTCGTGAGCCGGCTGGTGGCCCGTCCCGCCCCGCGCACCGCGTTCGCCGCTGGGCTGCTGGTCTTCACCCCGTCGATAACCTTTATCGCCGCCATCCAGGTCATCGCGACGGCGGAGGAAGGCATCGTGCTTGTCGCGCTCGCCGCCGTCCTGGTGGTCACGATCGTCGTGGCGCTGGCCTGGCTCCCACTGCTGCTGTACGTGCTGGCTCCGGATGCCACCACGCGCACGCTCAAGGCCGTCGACGGCTGGCTCCGCGACCACGGGCGTGCGGTGCTGATAGCCGGCCTCGCGGTCGGGGGCATTGCGCTCGTCGTGGACGGGGCCCTCGGGCTGGCCGGCTGAGCCGCGCTCCCAGGCGTCCGGAACTCGCCCCGAGCGGCTGCTGCTAGCCGGTGGCCAGCAGCGGGGCCGACTCGTGCCGGCCACGCCGGACGTCCAGCTCATGGTTCAGGCTCAGCGCCGCGTTGATCAGCGACAGGTGCGTGAACGCCTGCGGGAAGTTGCCGAGCTGCTCGCCGGTGGATCCGATCTCCTCGGAGTACAGGCCGAGGTGGTTGCCGTAGGTCTGCATCTTCTCGAATGTCAGCACCGCGTCATCGAGCCGGCCAGCTCTAGCGAGCGCGTCGACATACAGAAACGTACAGAGCGAGAACGTGCCCTCGTCCCCGTGCAGCCCGTCGGGTGAGGCAGCGGGGTTGTAGCGATACACGAGGCTGTCGGAGACCAGCTCGCGGTCCATGGCGTCGAGCGTGGACAGCCACATCGGGTCGTCGGGGGCGATGAAACCCTCGATCGGCATGAGCAGCAGCGACGAGTCCAGCACGTCGGTGGCGTAGTGCTGCGTGAACGCGCCGACAGTAGGATTCCAGCCGCGGTCCATGACCTGGTTGTAGACCTTGTCGCGTTCGACTGCCCACGTCCCGACGTTCGCTGGCCAGCCGTGCTTCCTGGCCAGCCGGATCGCCCGGTCGAGGGCGACCCAGCACTGCACCCTGCCGAAGGTGAAATCCTTCCGGCCACCGCGGGTCTCCCACACCCCCTCGTCGGGCTGATCCCAGTTGTCGGCGAGCCAGTCCATGAGCCTCGTGATGCCTAGCCAGCCGGCGCGATGGATAGGCAGCCCGAAGCCATCCCCGGTGACTATGGCGTCCATGCCCTCGCCGTAGATGTCGAGCTGCAGCTGATCCGACGCGCCGTTGCCGATGCGGACCGGCCGGGACCCACGCCAGCCCTCGAAGTGGTCGAGAATCTCCTCGGTGACGTCAGCAGAGCCGTCCACCCGGTACATGATCTTTACTGGACCCGAGCCATCTGCGCCCATGCACTCGGTGCCGCGATCACGCAGCCAGTGGGCGAACTGCGCGGCATCCTCCAGGTAGCCGAGCCCGACCAGGGCGTGCACGGACATGGACGCATCCCTGATCCAGGTGAACCGGTAGTCCCAGTTCCGCTCGCCGGCGGTCTGCTCCGGGAGCCCGAAGGTCGCGGCGGCGACCGGCGCGCCGGTGGGCTGGTAGGTCAGCAGCTTCAGCGTCATCGCCGACCGGGCGACCACCTCCCGCCACCGACCCGTGTAGGTCGAGCCGTGCAGCCAGGTCTTCCAGTACGCCGCGGTGTCGCGCGCCAGCCGCTCAAGTTCGGCGGTCGGCAGCGCCTGTGGCTGGCCGCCCATGGACTCCAGCACGACGCCCCGGCCGTACTCGCCCTCGCGCATCGTGAACGTCGCGCGCAGGCCGTCGCCAGCCCGCTCGACGGTGGCTCCGCCCTCGGCGGCGGGCCGCCGCTCCCCGGTCGAATGCAGGGTCAGTTCCATCCCGCCTGCGGTCCGGAACATCGCACCCGCGTCCGTGACCTGAATCGTGTGCTCGGCCCGGCCATAGTCGAACCGGGGCTGGAACTCCATCACGAACCGCATCGTGCCCCGCGCTACCCTCAGGTGCCGGACCAGTCGGTGGCGGTCGGTCGGCCCGCCCCCGATGATCGGCATGAAGTCCAGGACTTCACCGACTCCGTCTGCCGTCATGAAACGCGTGATCAGCATCGCCGTGTCCGGGAAGTACAGCTGCCGACTGACGTAATCATCCCGGTCTGGTGCGATCCGGAAGTATCCGCCCTTCTCTGTGTCGAGAAGCGAGGCGAACACGCTCGGGGAGTCAAACCTTGGGCAGCAGAAGAAGTCGATCGTGCCGTCGGTGCTCACGAGCGCAGCGGTCTGAAGGTCGCCGATGAGGCCGTGGTCACTGATGTTCGGGTAGCGACTCATGACTGTTCCTTCCTCGCGGCACACCACAACCAGGGCTGCGCACAGGAGTTACGTGCGCGCAGCCCTGCAGGTGTGCCGCGTCACCGGGAACGGATGGGCCCTGCGGCGGTCAGCCATCCGTTCCGGGCACGCTCACCGCCGGCGGGCCGCCGAATTCGCCGGGTGCGTGCGCCACGTGCTGGCACCGGCGGCCGTGGCGGCCTTGGCCTTCGCCAGCTGCTGCCGGGCAAGCTCGGCCGGCGGCACCTCTTGCTGGTTCACCCACTGCCTGGCGATATCAGCCACCGCGGCGGCGGCGAGGGCCAGGCCCGCCAGGGCCAGCGCGCTGCCGAGGCCCGCCAGCGCCGCCCCGCTCATCAGCAGCCTCGAGTTCAGCTGCAGCGTCGCTGTGTCTTGCTGGCTCTGTTTCATGGCTCCGCCCTTTTCGACGTGACTCATTAGCACTGTGTCCGCTTTGGCGCAGCCGGTCATCACGCCTCGCGGGTGATTGACGCTGTCCGACGCGCCCGGCAGCGTGGGCGGCCGTGCGAGAGCAGACCCGGTGGCTGACTGCGGAGCGCGCGCCAGGGCGGTGGATCCTGCACGTCAGGTTCGCCGAGCGCCGCGCGAGCGACGTGCTGATCCGGCTCCGGCTGTTCCTCAACCGGACCAACCTCGGGCTGGGTACCCAGCTCGTCCAGTGGCTGACGATGCAGGGCGCGTTCTTCGTGATCTCCGAGTATCTGCAGGCGATCAAGCACGACAACGCCATCCAGACTGGCTCGATGCTGACCCCGGCGATCGTC
>JASHSZ010000189.1 GCA_030040815.1 Streptosporangiaceae bacterium | reverse complement strand
GCCCGAACAGCGGCGGTGGCACTTCCAGGTAAAACAGCACATTCCTGCCTGGTCCGATGGCATCTGACATCGCCTGGTAGGTGCTGTCGTCGCCGAGGTCACCGTCTACATACCGGAGCAGTCCCAGCATCCTGGCGGCAGCGGGACTGTCCGGGTTCATCTTGTTGAGCTGCAGTGAGGCTTTCGCATAGTCCCGGAACTGCTCCAGTCCCCAGCCAGACTTCGCGACGCCGACGACTGGGACGTCTAGGACCCCACGGTCTGCGAGCCCTACCAGCGCCGGAAAGGTCTCCAGCTTGGCGAGATCACCCGTGGCTCCGAAGATCACAAGCGCGTCGATCCGGTCCGAACTCATAGCGCATCATCCCCTTTGGGTGATTGCCGAGGCCGGATGCGGCGTCGGCGCTGCCCGCGGAGCCGGGGGCCGGAGCGCGGTGCTGCTCACTCCGAGCCGAGACGCGATGTGCTCGCCGACCCTGATGCCGTTGGCGATTGCGGTCAGCGCCGGGTTCACCGCCCCGATGCTCGGAAAAACACTGGTGTCAGACACATACAGGTTGTCCACCTCGTGGGCCTTGCAGTTGACATCGAGCACCGAGGTCGCCGGATCGGTGCCGAACCGGCAGGTGCCCGCCTGGTGGGCGCACGCGGCGACAGGGATGTTCATGCTCATGTAGAAGCTCTTGTGCAGCACGTGGTGCTGGGCGATGCCGAGATGCTGGCAGATCTTGCGGAACTCCGCGTAGAGTCCGGCGGCGGCGGCGTGGTTGCTCTCGGTGTAGTCGACGTGGATGTTCCCGTCCCGGTCTACGGTGATCCGGTTGTCGGGCCTGGGCAGGTCTTCGGTGGTCAGCCAGAAGTCGACCGCGTGCCGGGCCGCCTCGGCGAGGGTCCAGTGCGGGACGAGCTTGGTCAGGTGCGGTTCCTCGCCCTTCATCGCGCCGGCGTTGGACTTGCCGAGCATCTGTATGTTCCCGAGCGGCCACTCCCGCCCGTCGCCGGCGAGGTAGAAGTCGTTGAGACCGAGCGTCTTCTGGAACACGGTGTCGTTGGGTTCGGCGGCGAACCCGGCCACCGCCTTGCTGATATGGAACATGTAGTTACGCCCGACCTGGTCCGAGCCGTTCGCCAGGCCGTTGGGGTGCGCGTCGGAAGCCGACCTCAGCAGGATCCTCGCGGTGTTCGCCGCGCCGGCGGCCAGCACGATGATGTCGGCCCGGTAGATCTCCTCCTTGCCCTCGCCACCGCCGCGATCCACCACCACGCCGGTCACGGACCGGCCCGCCGGATCGGTCTCCAGCCGCATTACCTCGGCGCCAGTCAGCAGTGTGACGTTCGGCAGGTCAAGCACCGGCCGGACGGCGACGATGTCCGCATCGGCCTTGGCGTGCACCAGGCACGGGTATCCATCGCAGGTCGCACACCGGATGCAGATGCTGGCCGGCCGGTCGGCCTCGTCGAGCATGATCCCGCAGGGGGCGTGGAACGGGTGGTACCCGCCGCGCTCGAGGACGTCGGAGATCTGCTGGATCCGCGGCGCGTGCGAGACCGGCGGCCACGGATACTGCCGCGACCAGGAGCCCTCGCTCGGGTCCTCGCCGTGCTTCCCGTGCACCTGGTAGAGCCACTCCGCCTTCGTGTACCAGGGCTCGAATTCGTCGTAACTCACCGGCCAGGCGGGCGAGACGCCGTCAGCGTGCCGGAGCACCCCGAAGTCGGCCGGCCGGAGCCGGTACAGCGCCGCGCCGTAGAGCTTGGTAGCGCCGCCGACGAAGTAGTGCACCTGCGGCTGGAACGGGGTACCGTCGCCGTCGTACCAGGTATCAGGCGAGATGTACCGGCCGTCGATGAATACGGGGCCGGGATCCCAGTTCTCGGTCTCCCTGGTAAGGAACGTGCCGCGCTCGAGCAGCAGGATCCGCTTGCCTGACGGTGCCAGCGTGTGTGCGAGCGTTCCGCCGCCAGCTCCCGTCCCCACGACGATGACGTCGAAATCCTCAGCCACAGGACCTCCCGCCCGGAGCTCTCTCCGTGCACGTGCCGGGTAGCCAGCTGGCGCTGCAGGCGGCTATGTTCTCGCCGTCGCCAGCGTCACCTCGCGCACCGCAGCCCGGCGATCGAGTTCGCGGTTGAGAGTGATGGCGGAGTTGATGAGGGCGAGGTGGGTGAAGGCCTGCGGGAAGTTGCCGAGCTGCCCGCCGGTGGAGTCGATCTCCTCGGAGAACAGGCCGAGGTGGTTGCCGTAGGTAAACATCTTCTCCAAGGTCAGCACCGCCTCGTCGAGCCGCCCGGCGCGGGCGAGGGCGTCGACGTACAGGAAGGTGCACAGGGAGAAGGTGCCCTCCTCGCCGTGCAGGCCGTCGGGTGAGGCGGCCGGGTTGTACCGGTAGACCAGGCTGTCGGAGACCAGTTCCTTGTTCATGGCATCCAGGGTCGACAGCCACCTCGGGTCGGTGGGCGAGACGAAGTCCTCGATCGGCATGAGCAGCAGCGAGGAGTCGAGCACCTGGGTGTCGTAGTGCTGGGTGAAGGCGCCGACCTTGTCGTTCCAGCCACGGGTCATGACCTGGTTGTACAGCGCGTCCCGGGCGGCCGCCCACTTGGCCACGTTGGCGGGCCGGCCGTGCCGTGCGGCGAGCCTGATTGCCCGGTCGAGGGCGACCCAGCACTGGAACCGGCCGTAGGTGAAGTTCTTGCGGCCGCCGCGGGTCTCCCAGACACCCTCGTCCGGCTGGTCCCAGTTGTCGGCGACCCAGTCCACGATCCTGGTGAAGGCGAGCCAGCCCTCGTAGGCGATCGGCAGCCCCGCGTCGTCCCCGGCGATGATCGTATCCGCGGCTTCGCCGTAGATGTCGAGCTGGAGCTGGTCGGCGGCCCCGTTGCCGATCCGCACCGGCCTGGAGCCGCGCCAGCCCTCGAAGTGGTCGAGGATCTCCTCGGTGAGGTCGGAGGAGCCGTCGACCCGGTACATGATCTTCAGCGGGCTGGCGCCATTCCCGGCCGCGCCCTGCATCACCCGGTCGCGCATCCACGCGCCGAACCGGGCGGCCTCCTCCAGGTAGCCCAGGTTCGACAGCGCGTGCATGGTCAGCGACCCGTCGCGGATCCAGGTGAACCGGTAGTCCCAGTTCCGCTCGCCGCCGGCCTGCTCGGGCAGCCCGAGCGTGGCGGCCGCGACCGGCGCGCCGGATGGCTGGTAGGTCATCAGCTTCAGCGTCATCGCCGACCGGGTGACCATCTCCCGCCACCGGCCCTGGTAGGTCGACCGGTTCAGCCAGGCCTTCCAGTAGGCGGTGGTGTCGTCGACCAGCCGCTGTAGCTCACCAGGCGCGATGGCCTGGGGCTCGCCGCCCATAGACTCCAGCACCACGCCACCGCTCTCCCCCTCCCGCAGGGTGATGCTGGCGCGCAGCCCGTCACCGACCCGCTCTGCCGCCACCCCGCGCCGGTCGGCCTCACGCTTGCCAGCGGTGTGCAGCGTCAGCTCCATGCCCCCCGCCGTGCGGAAGACCGCGCCCGCCTCGGTGACCTCGACGCTGTGGCTGGCCCGGCCGTAGTCGAACCGCGGCTGCAGGTCAACGACGAACCGCATCTGGCCGCGCGCCACCCGGACCTGCCGAACCAGCCGGTGCCGGTCGGTCGGTCCGCCGTTGATCACCGGCATGAAGTCCTGCACCTCGCCGACGCCGTCGGGTGTCATGAACCGGGTGATGAGGATCGCGGTGTTGGGCAGGTACAGCTGCCTGGTGACGTACTTATCCGTGGCCGGCCTGATACTGAAATAGCCACCTTTGTCCGCGTCAAGCAGCGAGCAGAACACACTCGGCGAGTCAAAGCGCGGGCAGCAGTAGAAGTCGATCGTGCCATCCGTGGTCACCAGCGCTGCCGTCTGCAGATCCCCGATCAGCCCGTGATTGCTGATGTCCGGGTAGCGGTCCATGTTCATCTCCCTGATCGGTCTCGGTCGCCAGCTGGGCACGTGGCATGTCCTCATGAGCCCTGCCCCTGAGACCTGAGAATCCCAGCGTGGGCCGCCCTGTACATCACCCACGGCGCGTGATTCCGGATCGGAACTCGGCACGACGACCGTGGCGCTGGCGGGCCGGAGTCGCCCGAGCACTGTCCGGCCTGGCGTGACCAGCGCACTGACCGGGCAGGTAGCACTGCTACGGGGCGAGGTGCCTGAGGGATGTGCCTGACAATTCCGGATAGACGGTGAACGGCGAGTTCTTCGCGCTTGCCTTCGCGTCAGCGCTGAATCCGAAGCTGCTGGCCATCGATCTGCTGCTGATCGATAACCGGCGGCCTCGCGCTATGTTCCTGAGCATCCTGGCCGGCGGCCTCAGCATGGCCATCGCTGTTGGCCTGGTGGATGTGCTCGTCGTGCAGGCAGACAAGGTCAACGCACAGAAGTCTGTCAGCGCAGGCGTTGACCTGGCCGTGGGCCTGATCCTGCTCGTCATTGCCGTGCTCGCGGCGACCAGGCCGTCGTTGCCGCGGCGGCGGCGCAAGCATGCCGACTCCGCCGGGACACCGGCGAACAGCAAAGACAAGGGGACTAGCTGGGCACAGCGAGCGCTGAGCGAGCCGCGGCCACTGCTGGCCTTCGCTATCGGCGCCCTCTTCGGCCTGCCCGGCGCCGAGTACCTCGCCGCCCTGCACAACCTGATTGCCGGGCACTACTCCACCGCCACCCGGGTCCTGGGCGTCATTGTCTTTTCCCTCATCTCGTTCCTGCTGATCATCATTCCGTGGCTGTCGCTAGAGCTGTGGCCCGCCCGCACCGCCGCATTCCTTCGACGAGCGCAGGCATGGATCGCAGGTCATGCCAGGCAGCTCATCGTCTGGGTCGCTGCGCTGCTTGGCGCCTATCTGGTCATCAGCGCCCTGGTACGCCTGCTATGACCTGCCACGAGAAGTCAGCCTGGTCTCGGTTGAGGCAGTGCAAGTTTGAGGCAGCACAGCCGCGGGCACCCCCGGCAGCAAGCTGGCTGACATCCGTGGCCGACGGTGTGCTGACCTCGGAGCCAGAGCGGGAAAACTCAGCCGGATCGGGACGAGAGGATCAGATGACGTCGGCCGATCCAGTGGCGGTCCTGCGAAGCCGGAGCTACCTGGCGCTGCTGGCGATGGCAGCGATCATCGGCGTGCCAATCTCCGCGATTGCCTGGGGATTCCTGGCGCTCGTCAGCAAGCTGCAGGGCTGGCTGTACAGCAGCCTGCCTTCCGGGCTGGGCTTTCACGGCGAGCCGCCCTGGTGGCCGCTCCCGCTGCTGGCCGTGTCCGGTCTGCTCGTCGCGCTGACGATCAGATACCTGCCGGGCACCGGCGGCCATTCACCCGCCGACGGGCTGCAGGCCGGCGCGCCTGCCCTGGATCAGATCCCCGGCGTGTTCCTCGCCGCGCTCGCCACGCTGAGCCTCGGCGCCGTGCTCGGCCCGGAGGCGCCGCTGATCGCGCTCGGCGGGGGTCTGGCGGCCGGCCTGGCGAAGCTGGCCCGCCGCGACATGCCCGCCAGCGCCGTGACGGTCATCGCCGGGGCGGGCAGTTTCGCGGCGATCAGCACGCTGCTCGGCTCGCCGATCGTCGGCGCGTTTCTGCTGATGGAGACCGCGGGTGTGGGCGGCGCCACGCTCGAGCTTGTCCTGCTGCCTGGCCTGCTCGCCGCTGGCGTCGGAGCTCTGATTTTCGTGGGGCTGGGCACCTGGTCGGGGCTCGGCACGTTCTCGCTCGCCATCGGCCGCCTGCCACCGTTTGCGCGACCGGACGCGGCCGAGTTCGGCTGGGCGATCGTGATCGGCCTCGCGGCCGCGGTCTGTGGCGTGGCCGTCCGGCGGCTTGCGTTGCTGGTGCGCCCGCACGTCTCAGCTCGGATCTTGGTCGCGACGCCGGTCGTCGGACTGGCCGTGGCGGGCCTGGCCATCGCCTTCCGCGAGGGCACCGGCCACAGCAGCTCCGAGGTGCTGTTCTCCGGCCAGAGCGCGCTCAGCCCCCTGGTCACGCACGCCGCGAGCTACACCGTTCCCGCCCTGCTCCTGCTCTTCGCGTGCAAGGGCCTCGGCTACAGCCTGTCGATGAGCTGCTTCCGCGGCGGGCCGATATTCCCATCGCTGTTCCTCGGCGCGGCCGGCGGGATCGCGATGTCCCATCTAGCCGGGCTGCCGCTCGTCCCGGCCGTCGCGATGGGCATGGGCGCGCTGGCCGCGGTCATGCTCCGGCTCCCGTTCACCGCTGTCTTGCTCGCCACCCTGGTGCTTTTCTCGGACGGTCTGGCCGTCATGCCGCTGGTCATCGTCGCGGTCGTCGTCGCATACCTGGCGAGCCTTCGGCTCGCGCCGGCATCGTGGGCGCTGCCGGGCACGCCAACCACGAAGGCGGCGACGCAGTCCCCGGCAGCCCCCGCACAGCTCGACCAGGAACCGGGTCGCGACCAGCCCGGTCTGCCCGGAGCACGGCCCGCACATCGGACCGGGGGCTAGGCTACGTGCTGTGCCGGTGCTCGGCTGGGGTCTCCTCCGCCGACCGCGGCCGCGGCGCGGCCGCCGTGCCGGTCGCGGCAGGACTCGTGGCCTCGCCCGGTTCGTACACGTCCCGCACTCTGCCAACCGCTCGCGTCGTGTAGGCGCGCTCGCGACGGATGTCCCGGGTGAAGGCAATCCACCAGGTCAGGATCGCCCCGAGCCGGTTCCGGTAGCCGGTCAGGAACGCGATATGGATGAACAGCCAGACGAACCACCCCGGCAGGCCGGACAGCCGCAACGGGCCCGCCGATACGACGGCGCGACCGCGAGAGACGTAGGCCGCCGAGCCGAGGTCGCGGTACCGGAACGGCTTGGTCGCCGCGTGCTCGTCCAGGATCATGCGCCTGACCCGGTGCCCTGCGTACAGACCCGTCTGCATGGCTACCTCGGCCACGCCCGGCAGGCCGCGCAGGCTCATCATGTCGCCGATAACCGAGATTTCCGGATGACCCGCGATGGTCAGATCGTCCTGCACCTCGATCCGGCCGCACCGGTCTTGGTTGGCTCCGGTCCTCCTGGCGATGGCGCCGGCAATCGCCGGCGCCTCGACGCCAGCCGTCCACAGCACGGTGGCCGCGTCATACCGCGTTTCCCGCCCGCCAGAGTCACGGACCGTCAAGCCCTCGTTATCCACGCTCGTGACGATCGAGTTCATGTGCAGTTCCACGCCTAGGGAACGAAGTTCTCCGGCGGCAACGCCCGATAGCCGGTTGCCGAACGAGGCTAGGGGCGCGGACCCGCCGTCGAAGAGCAGGACGCGAGCGTCCTGCGGCCGCGCTCGCCGGAACTCCGACCGCAGCGTCTTGGTGGCCAGCTCGCGGATCTGCCCGGCCAGCTCGACCCCGGTCGGGCCCGCGCCGACAAGCGCAAAGGTGAGCCAGCGGCGCTGCTGTGCCGGGCTCTCCGCAGTCTCGGCCACCTCGAAAGCGCCGAGCACCCGCCTCCTGATCGTCAGCGCATCCGAGATCGTCTTCATCCCCGGTGCGAACTCGGCGAACTCGTCGTGGCCGAAGTAAGACTGCCGCACGCCCGCCCCGACGATAAGGTGGTCATACGGCACCTCGAGGCGCCCGCCGCCGGGTCGGCGGCAGAGGACCAGGCGTTTGTCTACATCAATGTCCTGCACCTCAGCCGTCAGGC
>JASHSZ010000021.1 GCA_030040815.1 Streptosporangiaceae bacterium | reverse complement strand
ATCTGCTCCTCGGTGGCGTCCAGGTCCAGGAACAGCTCGTAACACGCGTCGACGACCTCGGCGATCCGTGCATCCGGGCGGTCCACCTTGTTGATAACGAGAATCACCGGCAGCCGGGCCGCGAGCGTCTTGCGAAGCACGAACCGGGTCTGCGGCAGCGGACCCTCGCTGGCGTCAACCAGCAGCAGCACGCCGTCCACCATGGCCAGCCCGCGCTCCACCTCGCCGCCGAAGTCAGCGTGACCCGGCGTGTCGATGATGTTGATCGTCAGCCCGCCGTGCCGCACCGCGGTGTTCTTGGCGAGGATCGTGATGCCCTTCTCGCGCTCAAGATCGCCGGAGTCCAGGACCCGCTCGGCGACCTGCGCACCGACTCGGAACGCGCCCGACTGCCACAGCATGGCGTCGACGAGCGTCGTCTTCCCGTGGTCGACGTGCGCGACGATGGCCACGTTGCGGAGGTCCACGCGCGACGCCAGGGTGGGTGCAGCGCTGCTGGGCATGACGGAAGGCTCCGTAAGTACAGAGGGGAACGCCGGAAGCCCCGGCTCGGTGTTCATTGTAGTCGCCCCGGCCGAGCCGCCCGCAGCCCAGGTGCTCACCGTAGAAAATCTGTTCGAATTAGGCTAGACTGCTGCTGTGGCAGCAGCACAACTCCCGGCGGGATGGCCAGCGGGTGTGCACCCGCCCGGCTCTCCCGACTTCGAGCGAACGGCGGTGAGCTGGCTGCTCGACGTCGTTCCGCCGGACTACCGGCTGCACGGAGTGCTCGTCCGGCACCCGGTGGCGCTGGCCGCGCTCGCGCGGCATCACGTGGCGGCCTGCGTCGAGGGCGCGCGGGCGGGCTACCGGAGCGCGCGGGCCGAGCTGGGCAAGGACCTGCCGCCGGGCGGCCTAGCCGCGGTGCTCACCGCCTACCAGGCTGAGGGCCGACGGCTCGTGACCACAGCCCAGGCAGTGGAGCTGGTCAGCCGCGCGCTGCGCGGTGAGACGTTCGTGCCGCAGCTTGCCGGATCGCGCGGTGCCGGGGAGCAGATCTCGGCTAGTGGTCGCGCAGCCGCGAGATGACCGGGCCGAAGGTTCGCATGTACGGCTGGTGCACGGTGATGTAGGAGTAGCCCCAGCGCTCCCGGCTGCGGCGCAGCTGAGCCGCGATCTCGTCGAGGGTTCCGATCAGCAGGAACGGCGACTCGAGCGACTCCTCGACCGTCAGCACCGCGCGCTCGTCGGTGACACCGAGAGCCTCGAAGCGCTTGCGGTGCTCGGCCACGAGTTTCTCCGCCGCACCGTGCCGGTCGTCGGTGACCATCACCGCCTGCACGAGCAGGTGCCACTCGACCTCGTCCGCCCGGCTGCCGGCCTGCGCTCGGGCGAAGGCGATCCGCTCGTCTACCTCGGCCGCGCTCGCCAGCCGGAACGTGCCTGGCGGCTGCCCCTTGACCTGGTAAGCCCCGGCCACGCCAACGATCTGGGCGTACCGGCCGGCAATCTGCAGCACCGCGTCCCCGGTGCCGCCGACGAGCAGCGGCGGGCCGTACCCGCCGAATCCGGTCCGCTGCAGCGGCTGCGGCACGGCCTCGCGGTCGCGGAGCTGGGCGAAGTCGGTGCTGAAGAACCGCTGCAGTTCGGTAATCATCCGCTCGAGCGCAGCAGCTCGCCCAGCTGGCCCGTGCCAGCCAATGCCCGCCTCGTCGAACTCCCACTTCATGTGCCCGGAACCCAGGCCCAGCTCCAGCCGGCCGTCGGTCAGGATGTCCGTGGTGGCGACCTCCCTGGCGAGCAGGGCGGGGTTCCAGAAAGCCGCGTTCAGCACCAGCGTGCCGACGCGCAGCCGCTGCGTCGCATCCGCCGCGGCTACCAGCAGCGGGAATGGGGCCGGGATGCCGAGGTGGTCAGCAGCGAACACGGTGTCGTAACCGAACTCCTCCGCGGCGCAGCACTCGGCCACGAAGCCCTCGCGGCTCGTGATGCCGAAGATGTTGTACGAGAACCGGAAGTCGCGCATGATTCACTGTCGCCCGGACCGACGGCCGCCGCGATCGAGTCCGCTGACAGCAGACCTCTGCGTACCTCGCGGACGCCGAGACGGCGATCCGCCGCTGGGCGCAGGAGTTGCCGGTCGAGGTACGGCGCTCGGTCGCCATGCCGTCAGAACCGGGCTGCGCCGGACCGCACGCCTAGGCTGCTGGCGTAGCCGGTAGGCGGGAGCAGACCATGACCGATCAGCCGACGATCTTCATCACGGGCGCGACCGACGGCCTGGGCCGAGCGCTCGCCGAGCGGCTCGCCCTCGGCGGCGCCGCGCTGCTGCTCCACGGGCGGGACCAGCACAAGCTCGACGGCGCTGCCGCGGAGATCGCCGACCACGCGAACGTGACCAAACCCCGCACCTTCCGCGCCGACCTGGCCGATCTCGCCCAGGTCCGCAACCTGGCCGATGACGTCCAGCAGGCCACTAGCCGGCTTGACGTGTTCGTCAGCAACGCCGGCATCGGCTCCGGCGAGCCGGACGGGCACGACCGGCGGATCAGCGCCGACGGCTATGAACTGCGGTTCGCCGTCAATTACCTTGCGGGCTTCGTGCTCAGCATCGAACTGCTTCCGCTACTGCGGGCGTCGGCGCCGGCGCGCATCATCAACGTCGCGTCGCTTGGTCAGTATCCGCTGGACTTCGACGATCTGATGCTGGAGCGCGACTACTCGGGCGTCCGGGCCTACTGCCAGAGCAAGCTGGCGCAGATCATGTCCGGCTTCGAGTTCGCCGACCGCGTCCCGGCCGAGCAGGTGACGGTGAACAGCCTGCACCCGGCGACGTTCATGCCCACCAAGATGGTGCTGGTCGAGCGCGGATCAAGCGTGGACACACTCGAAACCGGCGTCACCAGCACCGAGCGGCTAGCCAGCGACCCGGCGCTCGCCGGCGTGACGGGCCGCTTCTTCGACCGGACTCGCGAGGCGCGCGCTGACCCGCAGGCCTACGACCCCGCTGCCAGAGCGCGGCTCTGGCAGGTCAGCATGAAGCTGACTGGTCAGGCCGGCGGCTGATCAGCCGACCTCCAGGGTAGCGACGGGCCCGCGGCTGGCGCGGCCGCCCTGGCTAACGCGCTGTCCGGCGGCAGCCAACCCGCGCCAGCCACGTATTCCTTGATCACCTTGGCCGGGACGCCGCCTACGACCGCGTAGTCAGGCACGGTGCCGCGGACCACCGCGCCGGCGGCCACGACCACGTTTCTGCCGATGACCGAGCCGGGCAGCACGATGGCGCCGGTCCCCAGCCAGGTGCCTGCGGCGATGCTGACACTGCTGTTGACCGGCCACTGTCGTCCGACGGGCACGTCCACATTGGCGTAACTGTGGTTCTGGTCCGTGATGTAGACGTACGGGCCGGTGAAAACGTCATCGCCGATCGAGATCGAGTGGTGCGCGACGATGTGGCTGCCGCGCCCGATCACGCACCGGTCCCCGACCCGCAGCACCGGCTCGGGGCCGAGATCCTGACCCGGCGCGAGGCCGGCGCACAGCGTGACCAGCTCAGCGATCATGCACTGGTCGCCGATCTCGATCCACCGCTCGCCGTAGACCGCGCCCGTCGGGAAGGCCATCAGGGAGCCGGGGCCGAACGCTGCGAACCGGCGGCCGGCCGCGGACTCGGCGGTCACGGTGCCGGCCTGCTGGAACCGCCGCCAGCCGTCCTGAACCAGGCCAGCGATCAGCGCGCGGCGGCGCCTGGCCATGGACTGCTTCCACGCCATGGCCGGTAACGGTACCAGCAGGCCTGGCCAACCCGGCTCAGTCACCAGCCATCCCGTCCAGTAAGCCCTTACTCCATGATCGCGAAGACTTTTGCATGTCCAGGGGGCTGTTGCGGGATTGAGTGCATTGGCTGGGCGGGTAGCGCCGAGTGGGCGGTGTGGGTGTCGGGGGCGGTGCGGCCGTTTTGAGCGGCGGGGTGGCCGGCGAGGTTTGCTGTCGGTGTTGTCAGCGGGCCAGGGCTGCGAGTGCGGTGCTGGTTAGGTGGCCGGTGCTGATGGCTTTGAGCAGGTTGGTGACG
>JASHSZ010000188.1 GCA_030040815.1 Streptosporangiaceae bacterium | reverse complement strand
CGCCATCGCCGTTGCCGCCAGGCTCGGCTACTCGGGGCGCAGGCTGCGCACCGTGGCCATGCCCTTCTCAGTGAGGCTCAGGCCGACGGTCTGCTCAGGTTGGGTGTCGAGACTGGCGCCCACCCCCAGCTTCTCCTTGATCTTCTTCTCGATCTCGTTGGTGAGGTCAGGGTTGTCGCGCAGGAAGTTCCTGGCGTTCTCCTTGCCCTGGCCGAGCTGGTCGCCGTCATAGGTGTACCAGGCGCCCGACTTGCGGACGATGCCCTGCTCCACGCCGAGGTCAATAAGTCCGCCCTCGCGGCTAATTCCAATTCCATAGAGAATGTCGAATTCCGCAGTCTTGAATGGCGGACTGCATTTATTCTTAACCACTTTAACGCGCGTTCTGTTTCCGACCGCGTCGGTTCCGTCTTTCAGCGTCTCGATCCGGCGGATATCTAGCCGAATAGACGCATAGAATTTCAGCGCCTTTCCGCCAGTCGTCGTCTCTGGGCTATTGTGCACCATGACACCATCTACGAAGTAGTTGTGGCCGCCTTCTACTTCGATGTCGAACCTGTTCATGGAGCGTGTGCGCGGCTTGACGTGGATGTCCAGGATCTGCGCAGGCTGCAGCCTCAGCTCTGGCTCGACGAACTCCGGCTCGACGCTGAACCGCTGCCGGAACCTGGGCAGCAGCTTGTATTCCATCGACGGGTGCACGTACGGCGCTACGAGCTTCTGAAACTTCTCTGAAGCCGACGTAGTGAATATCAGCGTCGCTTTCCCCAGTCGACCACGACTGGTGAGCCTGACGTCAAAGCCGTAACAATCTCGCAGGTGTTGCGCCAGGCGATCGCGTGAACCTGGGCTCATTGCCTCCACACAGAAATCGATCCGACCGCTGCCACCTTGCGTACGTTCCTGCAGGCCCTTGGAGCGCAGGGTGAAGCAGCCGTCGTCCATGTACCAGATCGCCAGTGCGAGCGGCGTGAGTGCCTTCAGGTAGTCCCACGTCAGGTGCTTCTTACCGTCGCCGATGTAGACGACTTCGTACAACTCCGCGAGTTCGGGCAGCGGAGTGAAGTCCGCGAACACGTTGCCCTTGGCATTCACTGTCCGAGAGCATCCGATGTTGCCCAGCAGCGACACCTTCCAGTCCAGGTACGCCGACTGCTTAGCTCCATGCCCTAGCCGGAAACGAGTTCCGGACTTGCCGCGCGTGTTCGGCGATAGGTTGCCGTCACCCATTAGCGAGCCAAGGATCACCTGCATCTGCTGATCGCTCAGGCGCTGCGGCTCGGTGACGAGGAGCCGATCTCCCACGATCAGCTCACCCGCTGGCCGCCACCCGCCCGGAGTCCGGATCAGGTGATTCTCTGTGGCCGAGAACTGAGCCCGGCCATTGCCGCCTGACTTGGCGACAGTGAACTGCAGGAAGCGGCCCGCGGGTCCGTTGTTGAACCAGTTGACGATCTTGCGCGGCACGATCTTGCAGGTCTCAGGGTCGTAGGACAGAACTTCGACGTCCCTGCGCTGATTGACAATTTTGCCAATCTTTTCCTGACTGCCATCAGCAAGAGTAATTCGGGTGCCGTAGGACATACACCCGAACATGACCCCTATGCGTTCTCTAAGCTGATTAATGAAGATTGCGGTGGTCTTTGTCTGATTGAGTGCGCCGGCGATTTTGCGGAGCGCTTGGGACATGAGGCGGGCCTGGAGGCCGACGTGGCTGTCCCCCATCTCGCCCTCGATCTCGGCCTTCGGTACCAGGGCGGCGACCGAGTCGATGACGATGATGTCGATGGCGCCGGAGCGGATCAGCATGTCAGCGATCTCGAGCGCCTGCTCGCCGGTGTCCGGCTGCGATACCAGCAGTGCGTCGATGTCGACGCCAAGCTTCTTGGCGTACTCGGGGTCGAGTGCGTGCTCGGCGTCGATGAACGCTGCAATCCCGCCCGCTTTTTGTGCGTTCGCTATGGCGTGCAGCGCAAGCGAGGTCTTCCCGCTGCTCTCCGGTCCGTATATTTCGACGATCCGGCCGCGGGGATAGCCGCCGATGCCCAGCGCTACGTCCAGGGAAATGGCCCCCGTCGGGATGATCTCGACGGCAGTGCGGGTGTCATCGCCGAGTCGCATGATGGCGCCGCGGCCGAACTGACGCTCGATCTGCGCGAGCGCGATCTCCAGGGACTTGTCCCGGTCGCCGCCGCCTACGCCCTTGCCGCTACCCGCCTTGTCGTTCGGTGCCATCTGAAGCTCCTGTGGGGAAGACCGAGGGGCTACGCCGAGCCGCTCGCGTGCGCGTGGCCTGACCTAACCGCCCGGCGACAGGACCGCCGTGCGGGTTGCTCACCTGCTGGCCGAGACGGTACGCGGGCCCACTGACAGTTCTCGTCTGTCGGGTTCTCGCGCTCTATCTCCCGGCCGCCGCAGGGTACGGACGACCACCAGTACGCTCACTCTAACGAACAATTGTTCGATCATGAAGGACAACACGCCGGCCGACCGCAATAGGCTTTCCACCACCGAAAGCGAGCGGGCGGCAGTAGCCAGTGGCGCACCCAGTGGCGGCTGCCACCTGGCGTACTCGGCCCCGTAACCTGGCCGCGCCGCGCAGAAAGACAGCGAAGGAGAGCCCATGCCTGCCGTGTCGGTTCGCCTGGCCAAGCGAGGCTGATAGTCCAGCCAGGTCTGAGTGCTCCTCGTGCGTCACTTCAGCTGCGGGCGGAAATTCCGCTACGCCCCTTCCTGACGAAGACCTCGCGTCCCTGCACGGTGACGACCAGGTGCTCATCGGCGAGCACACTGATGGCGCGCTGCACGACGCCTAGCGAGAGTCCGGTCTCGGAGATGAGGGTCGTGTAAGACGGCAGCCGGCTGGTGATCGTCCCGTCTGCTATCTGTTTCCGGAGGATGGCGGCGAGTTGCCGGTAGGGGTGTACGGGTGACGCGGGGTCGATGTTGAACGCCTGCACCGTAGTCACGGTGGCAAGGCAGATCAAGCTATACCTTCGCGTGATGCCGCGGCTGGGAGCCGCAAAATTGTTTCCGCGTGCTCTACTTCGCGCAACCCCAAGGCGGCCCGCCAGCCTTCAGCTGTGTCCCCTGCGCGTCGCCGAGCGCCACGAGATGGTCCACGAGGCCGGCTAACTGCCGCCGCCCTCATGCGCTTTGATGACGAAGCTCGCTCCTCCGCCACGACATGTCGGAGTTCACCGGGGCTCTGACTACCCGGACGCCACCTTCCGCAGCGAGCAACTGGAGGCCGCGCTGAGCGGAACCGACGACTGGGCGCCGTGCCTGATCCTCAGCGGCACCGGCCCGTCGGCCTTGCCCTCGTGCGCGCCCTGACTACCAGTACGCGGGTGCTGAACCGCTTCTTCTTGGTACGCGGGGCGCGCCGAGCCGGGATCGGGCTGCGCGCCGTCCAGCAGGTGGTCACTCGGCATCCTGGTTTCTGGGAGGTGGCCTTCCACGACGCCAACGCGGCGGCGCTGAGCTTCTGGCGCAAGGTTGCCATCGAGATCGCCGGCGATGCGTGGACGAAGACGCGACGGCCGGTTCCGGCCGTGCTAACGTGCCCCCCGATGTCTGGATCGCGTTCGACGTTCCTAGCTGGACGGCCACGTCCGACGTGCCACTGAAGGATCAGCGCCGCGACCTACTCCGCCAGCAATTGCTGTACCGCCGTGGCCAGCGCTACGACGCCAACCGGCCGGGTGGTGTCCACGGTGACGACTGGCCCGAGCCGCATCGGTTGCGCCGACCGTGCGAACGTTTTCGCGAGCGGCTCGTCGACCAGTGCCGCCCCCGCGGCCGCCGCAGCGCCGTCAGAGCTGACGGCACCGGTAGCGCCCCGTAGGTCCCGGTCGAGGACGTGCACCGAGTGCCGGGACGACGCGCGCGCCTCGTATCTGCGCAGGCACTCCTCGATCGGGCACGAACAGTGCACCTCGACGGTCCGGGCACCGAGCGCCCGCACTCGCTCCCTATTCAGCGGATGGTCCGACCAGAAGTTGGCCTCCAGCACCGCCGCGGGCGAATCGGCCGCGAGCGCCCACAGCAGCTCCATAGTTGCGGCTCCGAGCCGCCGCGACCAGGCCAGGTCGGCGTCGAAGCCCAGCGCGTCGTGCAGAGTTTCCTTGATCCGGTCCTTGGCCAGCAGGGCAAACCCGAGCTCGGCCGCCAGCGCCACGGCGAGCGTAGTCTTGCCAGCGGCGGGCGGCCCGGACACGAGCACCAGCCGCCGTGCAGCCGTGGGCTGGGTCAGCACCGTCCACTCCGGCTCGGCCCCACCGGGCAGCTCACCGCAGCCGCTCAGGCACCTTGAACGCCTCGCAGACGGCCCGCCAGACCACCTTGGCGTCCTCGCCATCGGCCAGCGCCTGCTCGACGGTCCGGCTCCCGAGACCCGGCAGGACCTGGTCCTTCGCCACGCTCTCGGCGTAGCCGTCGCCGAACTGCCTGCGCATCCGTTCCCAGAACTCCGTCAGCCGCACCCGCACCAGGCTAGCCGCCAGCCGACCGACGGGAGAACCACCGACGTGGCTACAGCCGAACTCAGGCCGAGCGGACCAGAGGGGATCACTCCTCGGCTCGCATCCCGGTGGCCAGCAGATGCGTGCCGAGCCCCATCAGCTCGGGCACTCGCTCCACGGCCCGCGCGCTGTCCATGATCACCTGGCGCGCGGCCGGGTCGGCCATCCGCTCACTCAGATCGGCCAGCAGGAACGCGCCGCACTCCACGCTGACCAGATCGGCCACCGCAAGCCCTGCAGAGGTGAACTCGGCCCGCAACTGTCCCGGCCGGTGCGTGTACCCGGTGAACCAGCCAGGCTCTAGCGGAGGTAGCACGCCGGTCCGCTCCAGCGGCCCGATCGCTTCCAGCATGGCGGGGACCTGCTCGTATAGCCGCAGCCTGAGCACGCCGTCGTACCGCGCCGCCCAGCGGGAGATCGCGGCGCCGAACACCGGGCCGCCGGGCCGGACGACGCGACGAGCCTCTCGCAGCGCCTGCACGCGCTCCGCCCGCCGGGCGAGATGGTACAGCGGCCCGAGCAGCAGCACCGCATCGACGCTGGCGTCGGCGAGATCCAGGCTGCGAGCGTCCCCAACGGCGGCATCGATCATCACGCCGACGGCGGCATCGATAGCCGCGCTCGCGGCGGTGTCGATGGCCTGGCCGGGCGTCGGATCCGTCACGGCCGCCGCCTGCATCTGCTCGACGTGCAGCGGCACGACGTCGCGGTGCACCACGCGATAACCGAGCCTGGCGAGCCACACCGCGTACCGCCCCGGGCCGCCGCCAATGTCGGCGATCACCGCCGGCGGCGGGGGCAGATGCCTGAGCACGATCTCCTGGGTTCGCTCGAACTCCAGCTGCCCGTGGCCAGACGTGACAAGCCGGTCGGCCTCCTCGCCCCGCTGGTAGTGCTCGTGCATCGCGGTGACGTAACGGTCCTCAGCCATACCGCGCATCATGACCGTCGGCCGGGCAGTGACGCAGCGGTTTTTCCGCCGACCCAGGGCCGCCGGAACCTGGCAGACAGAAACATTTAACTTGCGAACCGAGGAGTCCCGACCTAACGTCGAAGCAGTGCTGTCGGCCAGGCTGCGCACGCCAATAAGGCGTGACCAGCCGCAACGCAGCGGCCGAGATCTCACCGACCGGGAGCACCACGACCGCTAGCACAGCGACCACGCCCACGGAGGCACAGGTGACCGGCCCGACCATCAGTCGCGGCACACGGCTTGTCTGCCGGCGTCACATCGATCTGCAGCGCGTCTCCAGCGCAATCTGTCGCACCTTCCGCTGACCGAGGCTCGCCACCTCACCTGCACCGCTACCGCCTGCCCGCGCGCCCGCCGGGCGGCACCAGCTCGTGCTTAGCCGCCAGCCGAAGGACTTCCGACATGTCATCCCAGCCGCTACGCGGTCAGGGCCAGTGGGCCCTCGGCCACCATGAGCCGCTCAACCCGGCCGAGAGATTCAAAAAGGACGACGACGGACTGCACGTCCGCGAGCGCATCCTCACCCGCTACGCCCACCTCGGCTTCGACTCGATCGACCCGGCCGACCTGCGCGGACGATTCCGCTGGTGGGGTCTGTACACCCAGCGCAAGCCCGGCATCGCCGGCGGCAAGACCGGAGCGCTTGAAGACGCCGAGATCGAGGACCCCTACTTCATGATGCGAGTGCGCATCCCCGGCGGTCAGCTATCCGCCGACCAGGTGCGCGTCATCGCCGGGATCGCGAAGGAGTACGGCCGCGACCTCGCCGAC
>JASHSZ010000187.1 GCA_030040815.1 Streptosporangiaceae bacterium | reverse complement strand
GCCACCCGCGGCGACATCTATAACCCGGCGACCGGCCGGGTCAGCGGGACCGTCGACTACGCGACCAAGGCCGAGGTCGGCGCCGCGGTAGCAGCCGCGAGCGCCGCGCTGCCAGGCTGGAGCGACACGTCGCTGGTGCGCCGGGCAGCGGTGATGTTCGCGTTCCGAGAGCTGGTGCGGTCCCGGCAGGCCGAGCTGGCGGCGCTCATCACCGCTGAGCACGGCAAGGTGGCGTCCGATGCCGCGGGGGAGGTGGCCCGCGGGCTCGAGGTGGTCGACTTTGCCTGCGGCATCCCGCACTTGCTCAAGGGCGGGTTCTCGGAGAACGTATCGACCGGGGTGGACGCGTACTCGATCCGCCAGCCGGTTGGCGTGGTGACCGGGATCACGCCGTTCAACTTCCCGGCGATGGTGCCGATGTGGATGTTCCCGATCGCGCTGGCGTGCGGCAACACGTTCGTGCTCAAGCCGTCGGAGAAGGACCCGTCGGCATCGCTGTTGCTGGCCGAGCTGCTGGCTGACGCGGGGCTGCCCGACGGGGCGTTCAACGTGGTGCACGGGGCGAAAGAGGCGGTGGACGCGCTGCTGACCCACCCGGAGGTGCGCGCCGTCTCGTTCGTCGGGTCCACGCCGATCGCCCGCTACATCTACGAGACCGGTACCGCGCAGGGCAAGCGGGTACAAGCGCTCGGCGGTGCGAAGAACCACATGGTCGTGCTGCCCGACGCCGACCTGGACCTGGCCGCCGACGCGGCGGTGAACGCAGGCTTCGGCTCGGCGGGTGAGCGGTGCATGGCGATCTCGGCGCTGGTGGCGGTCGAGCCTATCGGCGACGAGCTGGTCGGCAAGATCCGGCAGCGGATGGCCGGCCTGACGGTGGGACCCGGCGACGTCGAGGGCTCGGAGATGGGCCCGCTGGTGACCCGCCAGCACCGGGATAAGGTGGCCGGCTACCTCGACTCCGGCGTAGCCGAGGGTGCCACCCTCGCGGTCGACGGCCGCCACCACCCGGTCACCGGCGACGCAGGCGATGGCTTCTGGCTCGGGCCGACGCTGCTCGACCACGTCACGCCGCAGATGAACTGCTACACCGACGAGATCTTCGGCCCGGTGCTGTCGGTGGTCCGCGCGGGCAGCTATGACGAGGCCCTGGCTGTCGTGAACGCCAACCCGTACGGCAACGGCACCGCCATCTTCACCAACGACGGGGGGGCTGCCCGCAGGTTCACCCGTGAGGCGGAGGTCGGAATGGTCGGCGTCAACGTGCCGATCCCGGTGCCGATGGCGTTCTACTCCTTCGGCGGCTGGAAGTCGTCGCTGTTTGGCGACACGCACGTGTACGGCATGGACGGCGTGCACTTCTACACCCGGGCGAAGGCGGTCACGTCGCGCTGGCTTGACCCTAGTCACGGCGGCGTGAACCTCGGCTTCCCCGTCAACCAGTAAAGGGAATCGTGGCGTCGATGCGCAGCTATCAGCCGGACCCGCAGCGCGGTGCCGAGGTATTCACGATGGACCGGGCGCACGTGTTCCACTCCTGGTCCGCGCAGCAGGCCGTCCAGCCGCTGCCGATCGCGGCGGCGGAGGGCTCGTACTTCTGGGACTACGACGGCAACCGGTACCTGGACTTCTCGAGCCAGCTGGTGAACACCAACATCGGCCACCAGCACCCGAGGGTGACCGCGGCCATCGCGGCACAGGCCACCCGGCTTGCCACCATCGCGCCGCAGCATGCCAACGACATGCGCGGGGAGGCGGCGACGAGGCTGGCTGGACTCGCGCCGGACGGGTTCGAGAAGGTGTTCTTCACCAATGGCGGCGCGGACGCGAACGAGAACGCGATCCGCATGGCGCGGCTCTACACGGGCCGGACCAAGGTGCTGAGCTTCTACCGGTCGTATCACGGCAACACCGGCGCGGCGATCACCTCGACCGGTGATCCGCGCCGGTGGCCGAACGAGTTCGCCATCGGGCACGTGCACTTCTTCGGCCCGTATCTGTACCGGTCCTCGTTCTGGGCAACGTCCGAGGCGGCGGAATGCGAGCGCGCGCTGGCTCATCTCGAGCAGGTCATCCAGTTCGAGGGGCCGGAGACGATCGCGGCCGTGCTGCCGGAGACGATTGTCGGCACTGCGGGCGTGCTGATCCCGCCGCCCGGCTACCTCGCGGGTGTCCGCGCGCTCTGCGACCGGTACGGCATCGTCTATATCGCCGACGAGGTGATGTGCGGGTTCGGCCGGGCCGGGCGGTGGTTCGCGTTCACCGGCCACGACGTGGTACCGGATCTCATCACGTTCGCGAAGGGCGCCAATTCCGGCTACGTTCCGGTCGGCGGCGTCATCATCTCCGACCCGATCGCGGCGAGCTTCAACGAGCGGGTTTTCCCCGGTGGGCTGACGTATTCGGGCCACCCGCTGGCGTGCGCGTCCGTGGTGGCGACCATCGACGCGATGACGGACGAGGACATCGTGGGGAACGCCCGCCGGATCGGCTCGCAGGTGCTCGGACCAGGGCTGCGCGAGCTGGCGGAACGGCACCCGGTGGTCGGTGAGGTCCGCGGCACCGCGGTGTTCTGGGCACTCGACCTGGTGTCCAACCGGGAGACACGGGCCATGCTCGCCCCGTACGGCGGGTCGTCAGAGGCCATGACCGCGCTGCTGGCCGAGTGCCGGCGACGCGGCCTGATGCCGTTCACCAACTACAACCGCCTGCACGTAGTGCCGCCGTGCACGATCTCCGAGTCGGAGGCCAAAGAGGGCCTGGCGATCCTGGACGAGGCGCTGGAGGTGGCGGACCGGTACTACCTGGGGTAGTCCGGTGAGCTACACCGATTCGACTATAGGCCGCCAGCAGTGATTGTTGACAATATTTTGCACGCCGAGCACCGTCAGCACCATCAGGATGCTGGCCCTGTCGCCACGACTCGTCAAGATCGGCAGAGAGCTGGCAACAAGAGACTGTGATTATTGTTGACAATATTATTTTGCCGGTGGGAAATTGGAACTGTCCGACGCTAACCGAGTCCCGCGGAGGTCGGCGTGCTGAGCAAGGAAGACAACGAGATCCTGACGCAGGTTGGTGCCGGGACGCCGATGGGGGAGTTGCTGCGGCGGTACTGGACGCCGGCGTGCCTGAGCGCGGAGATTCCCGAGCCGGGGTGCTCGCCGGCGCGGGTGCGGCTGCTGGGGGAGAACCTGGTGGCCTACCGGGATACGGCGGGCCGGGTGGGGCTGGTGCAGGAGAATTGCGCGCACCGGGGGGCGTCGTTGTACTTCGGCCGGAATGAGGATGCGGCGATCCGGTGCGTGTACCACGGGTGGGCGTTCGATGTAGACGGCCGGTGCGTGGACATGCCGAGTGAGCCGCAGCCGTTCTGCGAGAAGGTGCGGATCACGGCGTACCCGACGCACGAGTCGGCCGGGATCGTGTGGGCCTACCTCGGGCCGCGCGCGACCATGACCCCGTTCCGCGACTTCGGCACCGACGGGCTCGATGCCAGCCAGTTCCGGGCGACGAAGCAGGTGTCGTACTGCAACTGGGTGCAGGCGATGGAGGGCAACATTGATACCGCCCACATCTCGCACCTGCACCAGTGGAACGGGATCGACGATATTCCTGATGACGGGTCGGATAAGCCGGGTTATCCGTCGAACGCGATGTCGTGGAAGTTCTGGCGGCATGACCGGGCGCCGCGGCTGGAGTTGCAGGAGACGTGGTATGGGTACCGGTACGCGGGGATCCGCACCACGCCGAACGGCCATACCCACGTGCGCGTCACCGCCTACGCGGTGCCCTACAGCACCATGGTTGCGAGCATCCCGTTCAGCGTGGGCCATGGGATGTTCGTCCCGATCGACGACGAGACCTGCTGGCGCTACTTCGTCGGGCCTGTTGCCCGGCAGAACCCGCGCAATCTAGGCGGCGCCAATCTTTTCGCGATCGCCCCGTTCACGACGCCCCTGTCCTCGCACGCCGACCACAGGGGTATCACTCCTCGCCTCTACACCTTGGAGAACGATTTCCAGATCGACCGGGACGTGCAGCGGAACTCGACGTTCAGCGGCGTGGCGGACTTCGTGAGCCAGGACCTCATGGTGACCGAGTCGATGGGACCGATCTACGACCGCACGCAGGAAAAGCTCGGCACCACCGACCTGGCGATCACGCGCATGCGGCACATCCTGCTCCGGGCGGCCAGGAACCTGGCCACGGGCCAGGAACCCCCGGCCGTCGCTGGTGACCTCAACTACGGGTCGATCCGCGGCGCCGAGAAGATCCTCGAGCCCGGCGAGGACTGGCGCAGCCTGGGCACCGACGACGACCCCGTCGTCCGCGAGGCGCTCGACCTGGAGATGCTGGCCGGCGCGACCGACTAACCAGCAGCGACGGCGCCGGTGGGCCGGAGCGGAACCTGAGCAGTCAAGAACTTGTCCGGTTAAGCGGTGACATCGCGAAGGCGGCACCCGCTGGGCGGAGCGTGACCGGATCCCGGCTACCGAGAAGGCCGCCGACAGCTAGCTCAGGCTGGCGAGACCCGACTGCTGGTCCGCGCTCTGCGGGGAGGGCACATACCCCCTAGGTTTTCCCCAGCGTCGCGACCGGGTAGGGGAACGGCAGGCGCGCGGGGGGATGTGGCTGCGCTGAGGGGGTAGGCAGCTCCGCGCGCCTGGCCATGACCATCGCGGCACCGGCCGGGCTTGCCGGGGCGCCGCGCGAGCCTGCCACGGTGGAATCTTGTCTGACTCGGTCCGCCTCGACCAGCCGCGCCAGGCGGTCGGCCCCGCCCCGAAGCCACGCCGCCCGGTACGCCTGGTTGGCTGGGTCGCGGGCATCTGCATCGGCGCGGCCCTTCTGATCATGATCGGCGCCTCGCTCGTCAGGCAGGACTGGATGGACCCGCCGATCCCGATGCCGCGGATCGGGCCGCCGTGGCAGCTGACGCGCGTGCAGGTGTCCGCAGAGCTGGTGACCATCGCGCTCTGGGTCTCTGCCGCGCTGGCGTTCTGCGGCCTGGTGGCGGGACTCTTGACGGCGCGGTGGGGCGCCAGGGGGCCATTGCGGCTGATCTTCATCGCGGCTGCGGTCACGGTCGCTGCCTTCACCGTGCTGCCCCCAGTCGGATCGACCGATGCGCTCGACTACGCGGCGTACGGCCGCATCCTGCTGCTTGGCCACAACCCTTACCTGGTGACGCCGGTCTACCTGCGGCTCACCGAACCATTCTTCGGCCAGTCGGTACCGGCGAACTGGCAGGACATGGTGAGCCTGTACGGGCCCGCGGCGACTTTCGAGCAATACGTGGCGGCCCGGCTGGGCGGTGAGTCGATAGCGCGGGTGGTCTTCTGGCTCAAGCTCTGGAACGCGGTCGGCTTCGTGGCGGTGGCGGTCGTCCTGGACCGGGTGCTGCGCTCGCGACCGGCCTCGCGACTGCGAGCCCACTTGCTGTGGACCATCAACCCGCTGCTGCTGTGGGACCTGATCGCGTCCGGTCACGTGGATGTGCTGGCCGCGGCGGCAGGCGTCATCGGGCTCCTCATCGTCGGCCGGCAGCTGGCTGACGGCCGCTCCTGGCGGCCGCCGGTCTGGCGCGCGCTGGCAGCGGGTGCGCTCATCGGCCTCGCTGCCGACATCAAGATCGACTATCTGCTGTTCGGCGTGGCTCTGGCCTGGGCGCTGCGCCGGTCAGCGCGGGCCCTGGCGGCGGCCGGTCTCGGTGCTTTTGTCGTGCTGGTCCCGACCTATGCCTGGCTGGGAAAGCCGGCCTTCGAAGCGCTCTTCAACCGCCGGGATCAGACGACAGAGGACAGCTTCTGGCGATCGGCGGACCTGACCGAGTCGAAATACCTCATCATCTTCGCCGTGCTGCTGTTCTGCGCTATGGCCGTGCTGCTGCTCTGGCGGCTGCCCGCGGGTGACCCGGTGCGGCCCGCGATCCGCCCGGCGGTGGCCGTAAGCCTGGCCTTCCTGCTGGTCTGGCCCTACCAGCTGCCCTGGTACGACGCCATGATCATCAGCGTCCTCGTCCTCTACCCGGCCACCTGGATCGACTGGCTGGTGCTGGCCAGGCTGGCCGCGGCCACGATTGCGAACATGCCGGGTGATCAGAATGGCGTGCCCAGCAAGCAGCTGTATCGGGCCGACATCGAACTTGTGCACGGCATGGCTCCGGTTGTCCTGCTGGCCGTGTGGGGTGCCGTGATCGCGCTCGCGGTTGTCGGCCACTGGGGTCAGCGTGCGAACCTAGCTTCGTGACCCTGGAGATCCGGCGACTGCAGCTCGCCACGCTGCGCGGCGTTGACGGCAACGAGTGGCCAGTGCACGGGTTCGTTGTCAGCTTTCCCGGCGGAGCCGCCCTGGTGGACACCGGCGTGGGCGGCCCGGAGCAGTGGCTGACCAGCTGGCAGGTGGTGAACAGGTCGGTCGCGGCCGCCCTGGACGAGCTGGACATGACACCCGGTGACATCGGCCTGGTCATCAACACGCACTTGCATTTCGACCACTGCGGCCAGAACGCGGTGTTCAAGCACGCACCGTTCTATATCCAGCGGTCCGAGCTCAGCCGGGC
>JASHSZ010000004.1 GCA_030040815.1 Streptosporangiaceae bacterium | reverse complement strand
CGAGGACTCCGAACCTGGTGACGCCCGCCGCGTGGCTTCGAACTAGACTAGTTAGGAAAGTTACCTAACTAGCCGGTGACTGCGCAAGAGCAGAGTTTGCCGCCCGGCCCGGCAGCGGTTGCAGGCGTCTTGCTGAGGATGAGCCTGAATTCTAGAATTTCGTCCTGTGCGGCGGTGCGACTGCCGGTGTGCGTGCTGCGCCGCGAGGTCGCGGGCTGATGCCCATGGCCCAGCGCACCGCCCGGCCAGCTGGAAGGGAAAGCGATGACCGAGCCTGTGGCAGCCGGCAAGATCCAGGAGACGCAGATCAGCCGCTACCGGTCGACGCGCGGCCTTGACTACGACTCGGTGCCGTGGAAGCTGTGGGAGAAGTCCAAGAAGCTCTTCTGGGACCCGGCCGATCTCGACTTCGCGCAGGACGCCATCGACTGGCAGGCCATGTCTGACGACGAGCGGACAATCGTTGCCCTGTCCGCCCGCGGTTTCATGGTCGGCGAGGAAGCCGTCACGCTCGACATCGTCCCGCTGCTGCGCTGCATGTCTGACCTGGGCCGCCTTGAGGACACGATGTACCTGTCGATGTTCGCGATGGAGGAAGCCAAGCACACCGACATGTTCCGCCGGTGGTTCGACGCCGTCGGCCTCGACCCGGCGTCGCTCGACGACCTCGTCCGGGCCCGGCAGGCCGCGCTCGGACAGGGCGACCGCCCCGGACTGTTTGACGGCGCCCTCACCAGGGTGATGCGCAGGCTCGACACGGACAGGTCGCCCAAGGCGATCCTGGACGCGACCCTCATCTACAACCAGCTCACGGAGGGTGTCGCGGCGATCGCCGGGTACCGGCGCTGGGAGCAGGTATTCCGAGCCCTCGGCAAGCTCCCCGGCCTGGAGGCTGGCATCAAGCTGACGCAGCGCGACGAGCGGCGTCACATCGCCTATGGCACGTATCTCGGCCGGCAGATCATCGCGGCGAACCCTGAGCTGTGGGAGTGGGTCGAGCAGCGCTGGGCGAAACTCACCGCGGGCTTCGGCGGGGGCTACGGGGCCGCGGACCCGGAGATGCGGGAGCGGCGCGCGGCTCTCGGTTTCGACGACGACTACCAGCAGGGACTAATCAAGCGCAGGCTCGAGGCGCTGGCCGTGGCCCGCACGATGAACCTCGAGGAGGTGAATGCCAGCGAGGTCGAGACGTTCGAGCCCGAGGAACTCCAGCACGTCGTCTGAGCTCCCCCCGCTACCCACGGTGGCCTTCGGCGCTGCGCGCTTGCCGCATTCGGCCGTGCGCGCGGCCGACTCCCCCGCGCAGCCTCTCGCTGACCGCAGCCGGTCGGGCCGCGTACCACGGGCACGTCGCCGCACTGCAGGCGATCGTTGGCAATCGTGTCCTTGGCGGCACGGCGGCCGCCCGCGGCCGCTGACCGGATCAAGGTTCTCAGCGGGGGCGACTGCTGAGCGTACTCGAGCCATCGGGTGCAGGCATGAGCCAGCTACGGTCTAGGTCGTGAACGGATGAGCAGCCCATGAGCTGCATCGAGCTCTTCATCTCGGTGCGCAGCATCTCCAGCATGTACGCGACGCCGTCCTGACCGCCGAGTGCGAGGCCCCACACGTACGGGCGCCCGATCAGCACCGCCTTCGCGCCGAGGGCCAGCGCCCTGAGCACGTCACTGCCGCGCCGCACGCCGCCGTCGAGCAGGATCTCCATCTTGTCGCCGACGGCCGCGACGATCTCGGGCAGCACCTCGATGGTCGCAGGCGCGCCCTCGAGCTGGCGGCCGCCGTGGTTAGAAACCACGACGCCCTCGCAGCCAAGTTCGTACGCTTTTCGGGCGTCCTCGGCCGTGAGTACTCCCTTGACGAGCATCGGGCCGTCGAAGTTCTCGCGCACCCAGGCAATGTCCTCCCAGGTCGGCGAGTTCGACTCGGTGCGGGCCATCTCCGGCAGCGCGAGCGCCGGGCCGCCATGCGTCATGCCCGCGGTGTTCGCCAGCTGAAACGGCATCCCGTCGCGGACGTAGCGGGCAAGCCAGAACGGCCGCGGCGCCAGCTGCGGACTGAGCTTGAGAGCGTTCGCGGCGTTGACGCGCATCGAATAGCTGAATCCGTTGCGCCAGTTCCGCTCGCGCTTTGATCCCACCTGCGTATCGACGGTCACGACGATGGCCTTGTACCGGGCCGCTTTCGCGCGGAGCACGAGGTTCTCCATGCCAGCACGGCCCATGTATCGGTACAGCTGGAACCAATGGCGGTCCGGCGAGCTCTCGGCGATCTGCTCCAGCGAAAAGCCCGACGCCGAGCTGACGACGTGAAGCGTGCCTGCTGCCGCGGCCGCGCGCGCCACGCCGATGTCGGCCTCGGGATGGATCAGCCGCAGGCCCCCGCAGGGCGCGGCGAGCACCGGGACGGAGACGCGCTGCCCGAACAGGGTCGTCGACAGCTGGGGCTCCTCGACCCAGGTGCCCATGCGGGGACGGAAGCGCAGGTCCCGGAAGGCCTCGGTATTGCGGCGCATCGTCACCTCGTCCTCGGTGCCGCCGTCGACGTAGTCGAAGACGGCGCGGGGCAGCGTCCTTTTCGCAAAGCGCCGTGCGTCCTGGTAGTTGAGAACCCTCGCGAGCCGAGCCCGTTGGAACTTGTTGAGCGGCATGTCTTACCTCCCGGTCGGGTGCTGCTGAGGGCGTTTGGGAAGAACGCGGATACCCGGCGTCAGCTTCCGGCACCCTTCGGGCGGCGGCTGACCGGTGCGGGCAGCCGCCTGCGAACCCGTTATGCTGCCAATCCGGCCCGAAACTCCGACCACTGGAGCGCTGTGATCCGTTACGACCTCGTGCTGCGCGGTGGCCGGGTGATCGACCCCGAGTCCGGTCTTGACACCGTCACGGACGTCGCGGTGTCGCAGGGCCAGATCGCCCAGATAGGGAACGGGCTGGCCCCGGGCCCGGTCGATCTCGACGTCACGGGTCACGTGGTTACGGCCGGGTTCGTCGACATGCACAGTCACGTCCCGGACATCGCGGGCATGCGGCTGCGGGCCCTCGACGGCGTCACCACGGCCCTGGAGCTGGAGGCAGGCGTGACGCCGGTTGAGCCCGCCTACCGGCTGGCAGCGGCCGAAGGCCGGCCGATCAACTACGGGTTCGCCGCGTCCTGGGCGCTGGCGCGGATGGAGGCGGTCGGCGGGATCGATCCGGACGCCGACGGCCTCGGCACCATCCTGGCCAACATGGCAAATCCGGCCTGGCAGAGGCCGGCCACACCAGCCCAGATCAGCCTGATTCTCGACAGGCTGTCAGCAGACCTGGCCGACGGGGCGCTCGGCATCGGGATGCTCGTCGGGTACGCGCCGGGCGCCGAACCGGACGAGTACCTGCGCGTCGCGCGGCTGGCCGCGGAGGCCGGCGCGCCCACGTTCACGCACGCCCGCGACCTGATCGAGGTGGTCCCTACCACCCTCATCGACGGCGCAGAGGAGATCGTCCGCGCAGCCGCCGAGACCGGCGCGCACATGCACTACTGCCACGTCAACAGCACGTCGGTGCGGCACGTCGACCGGGTGCTCGACGTCGTCGGACGCGCGCAGGCAGCCGGTTCGCGGGTGACGACCGAGGCCTACCCGTACGGCGCGGGGATGACGGGCATCGGCGCGGCCTTCCTCGCGCCCGAGCGGCTGCCCGAGCGCGGCCTCACGCCGTCCGATCTCACCTACGCGCCCACCGGCGAGCAGATCGGAACCGAGGAACGACTGCGACAGCTGCGCTCCGAAGATCCTGGCGGCCTGGCCATCATCAGGCACCTCCACGAGGACGACCCGGCCGACAGAACCGTGATGCTCCGGTCGCTGGTCTTCCCTGACGCCGTCGTGGCCAGCGATGCGATGCCGCTGACGTGGTCCGGCCCCGTTCCCGACCAGATGACCTGGCCGCTGCCGGACGGCGCGATCACGCACCCGCGCACGGCAGGCACGTACTCACGCGCGCTGCGGATGCTGGGCGCCGATGACGGGCCGCTCGGCCTCACCGAGACGCTGCGGCGCTGCAGTCTGCTGCCAGCTCAGCTGCTCGAGGCCCGCGTGCCCGCCATGCGGCGCAAGGGCCGCGTCCGGGCAGGCTGCGACGCTGACATCGTGGTGTTCGACCCGGCGGCCGTGACCGACCAGGCGACCTACGCCGACAGCACCCGGCCCGCGGCCGGCATCAGGCACGTGCTGGTGAACGGCGATCTGCTGGTACGTGACGGGGCGATCGTGACCGCGGTGCTGCCCGGCCAGCCGGTGCGCGCGTCCGCGCGATAGCCGCCGAGGCCGCCAGCCTGTCGTCAAATCCGTTCGCCAAGGCGTGCCCGGCCACGGAACACTGGGGCCATTATGAGTGCGGGCATGAACCATGACCTCGCTGCCAGACGGCTTCGGCGGGGCATCGTGCTGCGTGTCCAGGAGGACACGTGCGAGATCTTCAGTGCGGGACAGCCAGAGTCTGTTGGGTTTGCCAGGCAGTTCCCGACGCCACGGACGCAACGGGTGTTACCTGGTCACTTGGTAGCCGTCGCGACCGCGCCGTCCGGCTCGGCGGTGGTGATCTGGCGCTGGTATGACGCCGTCGTGCTCGGCGAGGAGGCCGGCCTGATCCGGATGTGGGAGCCGGCGCATGGCGAGGTCCTCGCGCAACCTCGCCGTCCCCGGCAGCCGCGACAGCCCGGGACGCGGGCCTACCTGTCCGCTGGTCTGCCCGGCGCCGACTGGTGGCTCGCTGGCGCCGTCGCGGTGAGCGCGGAGCAGGCCGAGGTCGAACTGGACGAGGTCGTGCTGCTCCACGACGATCACGATCTCTGGAACGAGCTGGTCTGACCCGTGCTCGGCTGCGCCAGCAGGGGACTGGACACGCCACAGTGGGGATCGCCGTGTAGCACGAGGGTCATCCCTGACCGCGTCGTGTGCGTCTACAGACCATGACCGTGCAGCAGAACCCCGAATCCCCGGCCAGTCCCTTAACCGACGCGGCCGAACCGAGCTGGCGGGCCGATGTGACCACCAAGCTCGACAGCTTGCAGAAGGATGTAGCCGGCATTAAGGGTGAGCTGGAAGACGACCGCAGGCAGGCTCGAGGGCCGCGGCGCGCCTGGATATGGGCAACCCTCGTGCTCGTCGTCTCTGCGCTCCTTGTGCTCGTCGGAATCCTCCGAGGGCTTGCCGTCTCGACCGAGGCAGGTGCAGCCAGCCGACTCGAGGCGCAGGCGGCCAGCCTCTCCAACCAGCTAGAACGTGCGGTCCACTCGGAGGCCGCACGCTGCCGGGGTGCAGCACCCGAAGCGACCTTGAGGTGCGAGATCAATGCCGCCAACATCAGCCCGAACACGCCCGAGACGTTGATTAACGACGAGCTCAGGTCAAAGCAAGACCTGGGTTCTGCGGATGTATTAGAGCTGGAAGGGCCAACTGTGCTGACGTTCGGCTCGGCGCTCGCCGGCGCTGCGCTCGGCTGGATGCTGACGCAATGGCTCGGGTCGCGACGATTTCGGCGCTCGCTACGCCGTGCCAGAGACCAACGAGCGGTACCTGCCGACACCGAGGGCAAGGGTCCCTGACCACTGCTCGGCACGATGTCCCTAGTGTCATGGGACGTGAAGTCCTGGCGACCTGCATTGCACGGGTCAGACACGATCCGCCGCGCGCGACGCCGGCTATAGCGCGAGCGGCGGTGCCAGCCACCCGACCGATAGCGTCCGCTGAGGGCGAAGCCGGGCCCGCAGCTGAAGCCGGTGCGGCGTCCGGCGCGACACGATGTCAGCGTGATACTCGTCGTCGCTCACCCAGGCGGCGGACACCGATACCGCAGGGAACGGGGAGTGCAAGCCGGGCAGCTCGCCGTCATGCCACTGGCCGTTCTGCACATCGAATCCGTGCTCCCGGCCGCGCACCGTCAGGACCAGGCGGGTCCCGCCGGGTAGCGGCGCGATGCGAACCCGGTCTATCCGGCGGGTGAACGGCCCGTCCGTGCTCGTGGGCGACAGCTCGACCGCCCGGTCCGGTCCGCGTCCGGCGGCCGCGACCGTCGGGGTCGACAGCCGCGCGAGCCGCTCGGCGAGCTCGTGTTCGGCCGCTGCGGCTGGCCTCGAGTCACGGAACGCCGGCAGCAGGTGCGTCCAGATCAGGTCCAGCTCGGCCTGCATGTCGATCACCTGCGCCGTGCACGC
>JASHSZ010000186.1 GCA_030040815.1 Streptosporangiaceae bacterium | reverse complement strand
GACCGCCGAAGTCGGCACCGTCGGCGCCCAGCTGACGCCCGACGGTGACATGACGCCGGCTAATGACGGTCGCGCCGCGGCGGACGAGGCGGTGGGCACCGCTGTCGGCGGTGAGGTGGCGGCGCGTGGCTAGGCTCACGCGGGGGCCTGCCCGCCTCTCGGTGTCGCTGGCGCTGCTCCTTGTCGCCATTGCGGTGGCCGGATGCGCCACGGCGCCCGCCAGCGGACCGCCGCGGCAGGCGCCCGGCGGGAGTAACCAGGTGCAGGCCTACGCACAGGAGCTGCCGGCTCCCGGTCCGACCAGCAGATGGACAGCGAAGGAGGTCGTGCTGGGCTTCCTGCACGCCAGCGCCAGCTACGCCTTCGATTCGGCAGCCGCCAAGCAGTTCCTGGTCCCCCCATTGCGCACGCACTGGCATCCGGGCCAAGAGCCAGTCGCGGTCGTCGGCGCGCCCAGCGTTACCTCGGTGCTCGTCAAGCCGCCGCCGATCATCGGCCAGGCGCGTGCAGTAGACAAGGTGGAGTTCACCGGGCAGTACCTGGCGACGCTCAGCCAGACCGGGCAGTACCAGTACGCGCCCGGCGGGAACGTGCACTACGTGTTCGAGCTCATCGAGCAGACCGATAACGTGTGGCTGATCGACAAGCTGCCCGACTCCCTGCTGCTGACCCAGTCGGACTTCGAAGACGTCTACGCGCCGCGGAACCTGTTCTTCTTCGCGCCCCCCGCCGCATCGCAGCCACCAAGCGTGTTGGTAGCCGACCCGGTCTACGCGCCGTTGCTGAGCTCGAACAGCGCGCTCAACACCGACCTGGCGACCGGCCTCGTCAACGGGCTGCTCAAGGGCCAGGGCGGCTGGCTGGCCGGCGCCACGGTGTCGGCGTTCCCGCGGGGCACGCGGCTGCTCAAGAAGGTCACCATCACCGGCAAGACCGCGCAGGTCGACCTCGGCGGCACGGCCGCGCACGCGCAGCCCATCACCGTGGGACAGATGGCAACCCAGTTGGTGGCCACGCTCAGCGACGGAGAGTACTCACCCCCGCTGGCCAGCCGGCTCGAGCTCTACATCGACAACAGGCTGCAGTCCATCGTCCCGTCCTTTCGCGCGGTCCCGCCCGTGCCGATCGGCCTCCCGGTGCTGCTTGTTACCGACGCAGGCAATACCGACAGCGTGAGTCAGCTGCCTCCCACGCCGAGGCCGGGGGCCAAGCCGCAGCCGAGGCTGGGCCCGGCGCAGATCGGCCAGGGCGCCGCTGTGACAGCCGTCGCTGCGTCACCTGACGCGAACCGTCCGGCTATCGCGGTTGCCGTGTCGAACGGCGTCGGCTGCACCGTCCAAGTGCACGCGGGGAGCCAGGGTGGCGGGTCCGGGACTAGTTATCCGCTGCCCGGCTCGACCAGCCCGTGCACGTCGCTCAGCTATGACGCCAACGGCAACCTGTGGGCCGCGGCCGGCAGCGGCTTGTGGTTCATGCAGCCAAACCGGGCGCCGGTGGCGGTCAGCATGCCCGCTGTGGCCGCCACCCTGCACGGCGGGCCGATCCTGGCGCTGCGGATGGCACCGGATGCCGTGCGCGCCGCCCTGCTGGTGCAGACATCGACCGGGACCAAGCTACTGCTTGCTGCGGTCCGGCTGCACGCGGGGAACGCCGCGCTCGGCCAGCCGGTCACGATCGGCGCGGGCCTCCCGGGCGCCCCAGAGGCGATCAGCTGGTACGACGCGTACCACCTGGCCGTACTGGCTTCCGGGGGCATCTACGACGTCCCGCTGCTGACCGGCGGTGCCGGGCTGCAGCCTGGGGCAGCGCCATCTCTCCTCGTGTCCGCCCCTGGCGGGGCAGACGCGCTGACGACCAACGGCAGCGAACTGGTCGTCGGGGCCGACCAGGGCGGCCAGAACGTGGTATTCGTCGGCTCTGCGTCGGCACCAAACTGGTCCCAGGTAGCCGAAGGCGCAGATCCGATATATCCGGGTTAGCCGGGTGCCTGGCCGTGGCTGGCCGGGCCTGAGTAGGCGAGCCGGGCCGGGCTGCCTCGAGCCGGCGTTCCCGTCCATTCTGGCTGGTCCTGTTCGTTACGCGAGCCTCGGCGGCATCCCCTCCTGACATTCACCAACCATGCGGCTAACGTCGTGTCATGGCACCCGTCCGGGTCCGTGGTTGCGCCAGGCCAGCCTGGCTAGCCGATGCCAGCCGCAGGCGAAACGGCCCACGTAAGGCGACTTGTCGTCGACCGATCACGGTGCGGCTTAGAAGTAAGTCCTGCCCTGCCGAGGGACCAGATGTCCATCGGGCCGGGAGAAGGGTAGTAGTGGCACAGGGCCGCGAAACCCTCAGCAGGCGGATGTGGGGTAGAAGACCAGGTCGGCCGGGCGGGTGCCCTTCCAGACCGGACGAGAAGGGAGCTGTTCCTTGGTGGACATCATCTTCACAGCCCGGCACACGGACGTCCGGGAGCGGTTCCGGAATCATGCGTCCGCCAAGCTCGCGAGGATCGAAAAGCTCGACGGCAGGGCCATCAGGATCGACGTACAGCTAACGGCCGAGCCCAATCCGCGCCAGGCCGACCGCCGGGAGCGGGTCGAGCTCACCGTGACCTCGCGCGGGCCCGCGATCCGCGCTGAGGCGGCGTCGGACGACCGGTTCGCCGCCTTCGACCTGGCGTTCGCCAAGCTCGAGTCGCGCCTGCGGCGAGCCTGCGACCGGCGGAAGGGTCGGCACGGCGCGCACGCGGCCGTCCGGCTCACCGATCTGCCCGAGGCCGAGCTGGCGTCCGACGCCGAGCTTCCGGCCATCAGGGTAGGGCGCGGCGGTGGCCTGCTGGCCGGCAAGGGCGCGCAGGCAATGGCGGCGATGGCTGCGGCCGCCGACGCGGCGGACGCGGCGTACGAGGCCACGGCTGCGGAGGGGACCGCCGAGGAGACCCGCGAGATTCCGGTTGACATGCAGGGCAGCGGCCCGCTGGTGGTCAGGGAGAAATTCCACGCCGCGACTCCCATGGGTATCGACCAGGCGTTGTTCGAGATGGAGCTGGTCGGTCATGACTTCTTCCTGTTCACCGACGCGACGTCCGGCTTGCCCAGCGTTGTGTACCGGCGGCGCGGCTACCAGTACGGCGTGATCAGGCTGCTGGAGGACCACTCGGCGAGCCCGGATCAGGCGACACCGCTCCCCGGCCAGGCCCAAGCGGCCGGCGAGCGCCGGGCCGACGAGCAGGCCTCGCCCACCAGTCCGGCCATCCGGCCGGGCGGGCAGACGGCGGCCGACCCGGAGTAGGGCTGGCGGCGCAGTCGGCTGGCGCCGCGCGGACGCGATCACGCGGTCGGTGAGTGCTGCCCGGACAGGCGGTAGGGTCAATCACCGGCGGTCTGCAGAAGACTGCCGAGGGCTCGCGATCGGCACGAGTTCAGGAACGCGAACCGCAGGTCAGCACCTAGCGGGTCGTCCGGGCAGCGGTGACCGGTCGGCCGCCTGGAAGGGAAGAGTCATGGGCCGCAGCCCCGGCGTCAGCCCGCAGGCAGAGGATGACGCGGACGGCGGTGCTTGCGTGCTGGGTGCTGATGCCGAGAGCGGGGCGGACGGACGCGAACCCAAGGGCGGCACGGGGCCGCGTACCGCAGATGGCCTGGCCGAACCGATCCGCGCGCTCATCGTTGATGACCATGCCCTGTTCCGGCGCGGCCTGGAGATGGTCCTCGAGTCCGAGCCGGACATCGAGTTGGTCGGCCAGGCGAGCGATGGCGAGGAAGCCATCCAGAGGGCAGGGGAGTCACTTCCCGACGTCGTTCTCATGGACGTCCGGATGCCGCGCAGCAGCGGCATCGAAGCGTGCCGTGCGCTCAAGAACGTGGCCCCGAGCACCAAGATCGTGATGCTGACGATCAGCGACGAGGAGGACGACCTGTTCGACGCGATCCGGGCGGGCGCGAGCGGATACCTGCTCAAGGACATCCCGCTGGACGAGGTTGCCGACGCGGTGCGGGCGGTGCACGGCGGCCAGTCGCTGATCAACCCGTCGATGGCGGCCAAGCTGCTCACGGAGTTCGCCGCGCTTGCCAGGCGGGAGGAGGAAGAGCCGCCCCAGCAGGTGCCCGCGCCCCGGCTGACCGAGCGCGAGATCGAGGTCCTCCGCCTGGTCGCGCGCGGGATGAACAATCGCGACATCGCCAAGGAACTGTTCATCTCCGAGAACACGGTGAAGAACCACGTCCGCAACATCCTGGAGAAGCTGCAGATCCACTCCCGGATGGAAGCCGTGATGGTGGCCGTGCGGGAGAAGCTCATCGAGTTCGGCTGACGGCCGAGCGACGAGCCATGCCCGAGAGGACGCCGGCCGTTCCGACGTTCCGCCGCGTGCCACTTGTCAGGTTGTGCCTGACGGCGTAAGGTGCTGCCTGACGTGGTTGTCAGGTTGCGCCTGACAACCGGAGCTTCTCTCGGAGGCGGATTTGAGTGCAGCAGAGCTGAAGGCCACCATGGCGTGCTCGTTCTGCCTTAAGTCACCAGGGCAGGTCGACAAGATGGTCGCCGGGCCTGGCGTCTTCATCTGCAACGAGTGCATCGGCCTCTGCAACGACATCCTCGCCCAGGAGGGCGCGAACAAGAGGGAGCCGACCGACTACTCGGTGGCCAGCTGGCAGCAGCGGCTCTCCGATGAGGAGCTGCTCAGCACCATGCCCAAGATTCAGGCGGCTGCCGCGCAGGTCCAGCAGCACCTGACGGCCTCGGTGCGCCAGGCCCGCGAGCGCGGCATCACCTGGATGCGGATCGGCGAGGCGCTCGGGATGACTCGCCAGTCTGCCTGGGAGCGGTTCTCCGGCGAGGAGTAACGCCAGGTCCACAGGCGACTAAGTATGAGAGCGGGATTGCACTGGCTATTACCAGTGCAATCCCGCTCTCATCGGACGGCAGCAGCCGACGTAGGGCTGGGTCAGGCCCCGCGTGCAGACAGCGCGGTGCGTAGCCGCGACTCCAGGCCGGCCGGCTCGACCTGCGCTAGTTTGACGTTGTCGCAGCCCACCCAGGACGCAGCCTCGATCAGCGCCGTGGCCATGGGCTCGGCCGCGGCCGGGACGTCCAGCGTGAGCTTGCGGGCGATCAGCGTGCTGCCGCTGCGCGCCGGGTCGACCCGCCCGACCAGCTGCCCGCGGGCCAGCAGCGGCATGGTGAAATACCCGTGTACCCGCTTGGGCTGCGGAACGTAGGCCTCCAGGCTGTGGTGGAAGCCGAACACCCGCATCGTCCGTCGCCGGTGCCATATCAGCGAGTCGAACGGCGAGAGCAGCGTCGTGCGGTGCCGACCTGGGCTGGCCTGGTCGAGGGCGGCGAGCGCCGCCCGGTCGGCCCAGGCCCGGACGGCTGGTCCGCGCTTGCCCGCCGCGATCTGCACCGGCACAAGCTCGGCGGCCAGGGCAGTTCCGGCAGCGGTCGGCGGCTGGCCCGTCCCGCGCAGGCCGACGCCGCCGTAGCGGATCCGCTGGTAGTCCGGCAGGTCGACGTGCGCGACCACACCGAGCGCCCGGCCCGCCACGGCGGTGAGCCGGGTCAGGCACTCCTCATCGGATGGCTGCAGGCCCAGCAGCTCGGCGGGCAGCACACGTTCCGGCAGGTCGTAGACGCGCCGCCAGCCCACCCGCCGGGCACAGATCACCTGACCGGTGTCGAGCAGCCACTCGACCGCGATCTTGGTATCGGACCAGTCCCACCAGGGGCCGCCGTTCTTGGCGCCGCCCAGCTGGGTCGCGGTCAGCGGGCCCTCGGCCCGGATCCTGGCCAGCACGCGTTCGCAGACGTCCGGGTGGCTCTGGTGCCAGCGCAGGCCCCGCGCGACGAAGATGCGACGACGGAACTCGTAATACGGCCACTCCTCGATCGGCAGCACGCAGGCGGCGTGCGACCAGTACTCGAACGCGGCGGCGCGCCGCGGGTGCCAGTACGCCCGCTCGATCGTGGAGCGGGCGACCGGGCCCAGCCGGGCGTACGGAACCAGCTCGTGCGAGCGTGCCAGCACGCTAATGGTGTCCAGCTGAACCGCACCTAGCCGCCGGAGCAGGGCGGCCACGCCGCCCCGCCGTGCCTCCGTGCCGATGAAGCCCTGTGCGCGCAGGGTGATGAGGCGCGCTTCGTCCTGGGTCAGGGTCAGTTGAGGCGACGGCAGTGCGGGACCAGCCACGTCAGCAGGCTACTGGCAAGTACCGACATCTGCCGGATCTCGGTAGCCGTGATGACGATGCGGCCGATGCCGGATATCAGTCGCCCAAGGTTTACCGTCAGTCGGCCATGAGTCACTAAGGAACCTTTCGGGTGGTGGTCGTCAGCCACGCCGACTGATCCCGACCCATGGCGACCGCTCCAGACCGATGGCGACCATTCGGTTCGGTGGGGGCAAAAGTAGCGAATCAGGCGTAATTTTGGTCTCTGCGGTCGCTATAGGCGCTTGGCGGTCGCCATCGGGCCGCCGGGCGGCCGCAATGGTGCGGACCGGTCTCCGTCGGCCCGCCGATCGGCCGCCATAGGTGCGGACTGGTCGCGTCGGCGTGCCGATCGCTCGCCAGGGGCCCTAGAGCTGGCAGGCCACTGCCCGCCGGACGGGCGGCTGCGGACACTTGCGGTGGTCCGGGGCGTCAGGGGCCAACCGGTGGCCACGCCGGACCTCCGAATCAGTACCAGTCGTCGAAGATGCCAGTAGCCGCGGCCATCAGCAATCCGACCACCGCGAGGCCGAGGGCGGCCCAGAACAGCCACCAGATTGGCCCTGCAGCCAGCGCCGCGCC
>JASHSZ010000185.1 GCA_030040815.1 Streptosporangiaceae bacterium | reverse complement strand
ACACCCGGCCGTGTGCCGTGATCCGGTACTTGCCCAAGCTCGCCGCCGGAGTCCGCTCAGCGCGTCGCGGCAGGGGTCCGTAGCGCAAGCGGCAGCGTTGATGGCAGCTGCCCAGAGCGATTCCCGATGTGTCGTGCTGGTCGTGATGGCTGGGTTCCAATCCGCCATTATGGCGCTCCAGCCCGCGTGGACAGCGTTTGACCATATGGCGCAGGCGCCAGGCATCGGAATCTTGGCCGCGAAGCGGATGCGAGACGTGTCGTGGTCGGAAAGGCTTGTCCGTCGCCCGTGAACCGCTACCGAGTTTGGCAGTGACCTGAGCGCTGGTCTTTGTACCGGTACCGCGCGTCCAGGTCGTGCGCTTCGCGCAAAACGACTTCGATAATCGGAGGTTAGTCCACCGTCCGCCACCTCGTGGTTGGTCGGCTACGGGGTGGTGCACCGCAACGCCGCCGAGTTCGCCGACACCCCAAGGCACAGCCCCGGCCGGCCCAGCAAATCTCGCCCTCCAACAACCAGCGGCCTTACTCAAAGCCAGCCACAGCACCCGCATCGGCGCATACATCGCCCCGTCCCTGGGCACCGGCATCCTCACAGAGGAGGCCCGCGCCCTGCACCGGGAAGCCGTCGACTTCTGCGACCCATCGGCTAATCCCCCGCGCCCAGCGAGCGTCACCTTGCTGCGATCGGTCCGCGCGCACGGCGACACCAAACACCTGGCTAGCTGGGTGTCCTCGGCCTGCCGGGCTTCTGACATGTGTCACGTGACGCGTTACACTTATCGTCTATGATCGTCTCGTTCGGGGACGACGGCACCCGCGACGTCTACAACGGAACACCCTTCGAGGTGGCGCGGAAAGCCTGTCCGACCGCCATCGTGCCGATCGCAGTAAGAAGGCTGGACATGATCGTGCAGGCGGTCGTGCTGAATGACCTGCGGGCGCCGCCCGGAAGCCGCCTGGAGAAGCTGAAAGGTGACAAAGGAGGGCAGCACTCGATCCGGATCAACGACCAGTACCGGATCTGCTTTACCTGGACAGATGCAGGCGCTAAAGACGTGGAAATAACTGACTGCCACTGAGGAACGCCGATGAGGATGATACCGACCGACCGGGAGCCCACCCCTCCCGGCGAGATGCTGCGCGAGGAGTTCATGAAGCCACTCGGCCTCACGCAGGCTGAACTAGCCGCAAAGCTGGGGATGCCTCGCGTGGCGCTGAACGCGATCATTAACGGCAAGCGCAGCATCACGCCCAGGACCGCGCTGCGCCTTGCTAGGGCTCTCGGCACCACGCCCGAGTTCTGGATTAACGGCCAGATTGCCGTCGACCTATACAGGGCAGAGCACGACGCCGAGCACATCCGCGCGGTCGCGAAGATTACGCCCATCATCGGCGCCGCTTAAGAGATCGAAGGCAGAGCCCATTCCTCCATTCTGAACGCGCTCTTAGTGCGATCACCCGGTGTTAGTGCTCGCCGCCATTACGAATCGGGTTGAACGAGTTCTCACTCAACCATAACCCCCGGCTCGCTCCGATAGGCGAACTCCGTCGCCACCCGCTCACTCTGAAGCCCATCTCGTTCCTCGCGGGAGAACCGTAAGAATTCAGCCTGGGTGCTCTTACCAGATGTGCGGAATGAGCCTCGGCCGGCCTTGAATATAGTCGCGGTAACCCGGAAGGCTGGCGGTGAGTTCGCGTTCCTCGCCTTTGATGCGCGCGGTTATGCCGATGAGCGGCACGAGGACGCATGTCGCGATGCTCGCGACGTTGCCGGTCGCCAGCCCGATGCCGGTCATTTCCAGCCACTGGCCGGCGTAGGAAGGATGGCGCAGCCAGCGGTACGGGCCTGTGCTGATGACGGTCTGGCCGGGCTGGACCAGCACGTGGCCCACGAAGTAGCGGCCCAGGGTGTGGATCGCCCATTGCCGCAGGGCGATGCCGGTACCGGTCACGGCGACGCCGGCCGCCAGGCAGGGCCTGGCCCATCTCTGGCCGGCGTCCAGACGGGGCAGCCAGGCGGCCTCTGCGAGCGCGGCGATGCCCGCCGGCCACCAAGTGAGCGCAATCAGCTGAGCCGACGCCGGATCGCGGTCGGAACTCGAGGTCACCAGACGCCGGTTAACCCCGCGCCGTAGCTGGCGCAGCAGGTCCACGCCCTCCAGGATGCCGGCCAGTTCCAGCATTGCGGCCGGCAGTAGAAGGCGCCGCACGGTTGGTGGCACCAGCCGAGTATCTCGCAGCTGCCTAAGATCAGCTCGTCCGGTTTACCTCATCGTTCCCGACCACCGCGGTACCGCTGGCCTACGTGAGTCCGTTCAGGCAAGCGCGAGATGGCATTGTCCTGAACGCGCGCCACCCTGCAAGGACCTCGGCAGACCCCGGCGAGTCCTATGGGTCTCAGCCAAGGCGGATTACGAACCAGCTCGGCCACCGATTTTTGACTTTCTCCCGCCGTCCGTGGTCGCGACCCGCAGTGCCGATGGCGCCGGGACGCTGCGTCCGTGCGCGGCGCAGAGCTGGCCGCGTCAGACCGCTGCTAGTGCCTCGGATTTGCTCACGGGCCGGCCGAGGGCGCCGAACTCGTGCAGGTCGCCGTACATCTCAATGCGGATGGACTGGTCCAGGCCGCCCACGGAGACAGGTTCGAAGCCAGCCGCGCGGATCAGATCAGCGACCAGCTCGCCCGCGGCGTCATCATCGGCGGCGTAGAACAGCGCCACACGGTCGGGCGTGCGCCGCGCAGCCGCCGACAGCGTCGGGGCCGACAGGGTGCCAAACGCCTTGACCAGCCGGGCTCCGGGTGATAGCAGCCCGGCCAGGATCTGGCCCGAGGACTCCTGCTCGCCGATGACCTTGCGGTAGCCACCGGAGCCGTCCGGGCCGACCGGGTTGCTCGGGTCGACGATTACCTTGCCCGCGAGCCGGCCGCCGTACTGGGCGATGAACTCCCGGAAGTCGTCGAGCCACACCGCGACCACGAGCACGTCGGCTCGTCCGACAGCCTCATCGACGGTCACTGCTTCGGCGTGGCCGTCGAGGCTAGCCGCGAGCTTCGCCGTGGCTTCCGGGTCACGGCCGGCCAGCAGAAAGTTCTCACCGCCCGCCACGAAGTGCTCGGCGAGCGTGCCGCCGATCGTGCCCGCGCCGATGATGGCAACCGTCTTGTCCGAAATAGTCATCGT
>JASHSZ010000184.1 GCA_030040815.1 Streptosporangiaceae bacterium | reverse complement strand
TTCAGCGCGCCGATGTCGCGCAGCAGTTGCTGCTCGACGCTCACGCCGTCCGATGCCCATGCAGCCTGGATGACCCGGCCGTCCGGGTTGGATGAGCGTGTGACGACCAGCAGGCAGCTGCCAGAGTCCGCGGCCCTGTTCACGAAGCTGCCCATCGCCCCCAGCCCGAGGTAGGGATGCACCGTGATGGCGTCAGCGGCCAGCGGCGCGCCCATGCCCAGGTAGGCCTCGGCGTAGGCGTCGTTGGTCGACCCGACGTCACCGCGCTTGACGTCGAGGATGACCAGCAGTCCCGCGCCGCGCGCGCTGGCGATGAGCCGTTGCAGCGTGCGCACGCCGCGCCAGCCGTGCCGCTCATAGAACGCAGACTGTGGCTTGACGAGCCCGACCAGCCCGGTAGCGGCCGCCAGCACGATGTCAGCGAACCGGTCCAGGCCGTCGGCACTGTCGCCGAGCCCCCAGGAGTCAAGCAAGTCGGCGGACGGATCCAGACCGAACACCAGTGGTCCCTGGGTTGCGCGAGTGGCCGCGAACCGGCGCGCGAAGCTCAGCGTCGCAGTAGTGCTGTCGGTCGGCACATCTCCATGATCGCGCCACGGTGTGCGTGCGGCCGACCGATTATTCACTGGCCTGGGTTCGACGGTGACTTCTAGCATCGGCCGGTGATCCATCGGCACCCGCTGGCATCGCTGCATCGCGGGCCCGCGACTGAGCGGCGGCTTCGCTGGCACGCCGTTGCGAGAGCCGGCGCTCCCGCTCGTTACCCGTCAGCGCGGCCGCCCGCTCGAACTCGGCCTGCGCCTCGGCGTTCCGGCCGAGCTTGCGCAGCAGGTCGCCGCGGACGCTCGGCATCAGGTGGTAATTCCGCAGGGCGGGCTCGCTCGCGAGCTGGTCGACCACGGCGAGGCCAGCCTGCGGGCCGTAGGCCATGGCTACTGCGACCGCGCGGTTCAGCTCGACGACCGGCGACGGCATCACCTCGGCCAGCACCGCGTACAGCGCGGCGACACGCGGCCAGTCGGTTTCCTCGGCCCGGAATGCCCGGGCGTGACACGCGGCGATGGCCGCCTGCAGCGCGTACGGTCCGCGCTCGCCGCCGAGGCCGACGGTCGTGTCGAGAGCCGCCAGTCCGCGGTTGATCAGCAGCCGGTCCCACCGGGTCCGGTCCTGATCGAGCAGCAGCACCGGCTCCCCGGCCTCGTCGGTGCGGGCCGGGATCCGCGACGCCTGGATCTCCAGGAGCGCTAGCAGGCCGTGCACCTCAGACTCGGCGGGCGCGAGCTGCGCCAGCACCCGGCCGAGCCGGACCGCCTCCGCGCACAGCGCCGGACGCATCCAGTCGTCGCCGGCGGTGGCCGAGTAGCCCTCGTTGAAGATCAGGTAGATCACCTCGAGCACCGACGCAAGCCGGGCGGGGCGCTCCTCGGGTCCGGGCACCTCGAACGGCACGGCCGCCTGCGCGAGGGTCTTCTTGGCACGCACGATGCGCTGGGCGATGGTCGGCTCCGGCACCAGGTACGCGCGGGCGATCTCGGTCGTCGTCAGCCCGCCGAGCAGCCGCAGCGTCAGCGCGACCCTGGCCGGGACCGACAGCGCGGGATGACAGGCCGTGAAGATCAGCCGCAGCAGGTCGTCGTCTATCTCGTCGCGGAACGCCCGGTCGAAGTCGGGCGTCACCGACTCCCCCTCGGCGGCGAGCGCCCGGCCGATCTGGGCGTACTTGCGCTGCAGTTCCGCACCGCGGCGGAACTCGTCGACAGCGCGCCGCTTGGCCACGGTCATGAGCCAGGCACCGGGATTGCGCGGCACCCCTTCGGTCGGCCACTGCTCGAGCGCAGCCACGACGGCATCCTGGGCGAGGTCCTCGGCCACGCCGAGGTCGCGCGTGTAGTGAGCCAGGCCGGCGATGAGCCGGGCGGATTCGAGACGGATGACGGTCTCGATCGCGGCCTTCGTCCCGGCGTCCGTCACACCGCCCGATCACACCACCGGCACCGCGGCTGAGCAACTCGGCCGCCGGGAGGCAACTCCGCATCGCTCAGAACCCCGCTGGCCGCGGACGCGACGGCGAATGTAGCAGACATAGTGAGCATTCCGGTTGGATCAGCGCCTGCCGGGCGGCACTCGTCAGCACCGCTGCGGGGACCGGCCCGCGGTCCGCGCAGCGCTGGTCACCCGCCGATGACCGGCCTGATCGTGGTCTCGCCGGGGCCGGCGATCGCCAGGAACCGCTTGGTCCACTCGACCACCTCGGCCTTGTCCCGGCACTCCAGCAGAGCCCAGCCGCCGACCAGCTCCTTGGCCTCCGCAAACGGCCCGTCCAGGACGGTGAACTCGCCGTCGGAATACCCGACCTTGATCGCATCGCTGAGCGGCGTGACGCCACCGGTCGCCAGCAGAACGCCGGCCTTGGTCGCCTCCTCCATGAACTCGCCCATCGGCTGGTACATCTCCGGGCTGGGCGGATCGATCGGCGCACTGGGGTCACCCATGGTGTAGCAGAGAAACTTCATTGGACCTCTCCTTCCGAGTCTTCCCGGCCCGCGTCGGCACGGGCAGCTTCCACCCGAGCGTCGAGCGGGCCGTCGGCAGATCGACATGACCGGCGGATTTCTTGTCGCCAGCGAGCGAGCTTAGGACTAGGTTTCGCCATTTATCCTGGTTTGAGCGCAAGGGCAGCCGGGCTGGCCGGACCGCAGTCCGCTACGTCGCCCTTATCCAACCGCAGCAACCGGTCTGTGGTAGTGGCTGACGCCAAGCTGGCCATCGGACCGGGCCACTCCGCCGCGAGGTCGCCAGACTGGGCGCCAGACAGCGCGTACGCGGGCACGGACCTCGTGACTTTCCACGCTGGCATCGGCGTAGGCGGCTACTGGTTCATGGCCGGCGAAGGACCACGGAACGTGGGCTGCGGTCCGCGTGCCTACTCAGCAGTCAGCGCCCTTGGGGCCCCGATCGAGTGAACGCCAAAATCAGGACCAGCTGCGAGCTAGTCCTGGGACGTTCGGACAGGTCCTTGGACTCTGGCCCGACCGGCTAAGGCCGGCAGCGAATGGGAA
>JASHSZ010000183.1 GCA_030040815.1 Streptosporangiaceae bacterium | reverse complement strand
ACATTGCCCGCAGCCTGCCGGGCCAGGGCCGCCAGCGGCAACGACGCCGCAGCGGCCGCCAGGGTGAGCACGAAGACAATGCCCGCGCTGGCCGGAGAAGCCAGCCTCGCCCGGAAACCGGGCAGCTCCGCGGACACGGCGTACTTCCCTTCCCAGGGCGACCGTCCCTGACGGTCGATCCCTTGCAAGTCAGAACTCTACGTACGGACCGTTCCGGGAACGTTACCGCTCAGCACCAATCCCGACCCCGCCGCCAGCACCGCTCGCAGAAACCTCAGCAGCCAGACCGCACTCCGAGGCCGGACACGCCCGTCACGTAAGGCTGCCTGCCACCGGAGCATTTATCAAACGCTCACTAAGATCCGCACCAGCGCCGTTACCTGCGGTTATTACCGCACGTCGAGCCCGGTGACGGCCCTGCCGATGATTATGCGCTGGATCTCCGACGTGCCCTCGAAATCGTGAAGCTCATGAAGGTATGCGCAGTTTCCGCAGGTAGATGGCCTGCAAGGCAAGCGGTTGTCAGCACCAACTCAACACGGCCACCACTGCCCAACCATGGCGCGTGATGACTCTCAGCTGGAGCGTCCGCTCCCGGCGGCTCGGGCATTCGGGAGCAGGGGGTCGTTGCCGCGTGTCTGTGTTGCCTTGCGGCTCGGAACGGCTCGATGTTTGTGCGTGCCGGCGGGCGGCAAGAAGACATCATGCAATCGCGCCGAGGGCATCCGCCGGGTGGCGCCCGGCCGCGGGACCTGCGCCTGTGACCAACCCGCCGCGGAACGCGACGGTCGAACTGGAGCGCCGCCAGGCCAGCCGCGCGACCGAGGTGATCGAGCGGCTGCGCCAGGCGACGCAGGCGCGTGGCCGGATCGAGTCGGAGGACGTCGACCGGGTGGCCGCGGAACTACGGCTGCCGCGAGCCCACGTCTACGGCGCCGCTTCGTTCTACGCGGACTTCACGTTCGAGATGCCGACCGGCCGGAAGGTCCGGCTCTGCGACGGCGCCTCATGCTTCGCCGCGACGGGCACCTGGCACGCCGCCAGCATCCGTGAGCGCCTTGCGGGGATCGCCGACGTCGAGGCTGTCTACTGCCTCGGCTACTGCTATGCGTCGCCGTCGGCGCTCGACGGCGAGCGGGCGCACACCGGACAGGATCTGGCCGAGCAGCTTGCCGGGGAGGCGCCGCAGTCTGATCCGCCGATTCCGTTCGAGGCAGCTTGCCTCGAGCCGATCGTGCTCGCGCGGCTACTTGGTCGCGCTCCGGCCGCGTGGGACGTCTGGCGCCGGGTCGTCGGCGATCCGGAGACGCCCGGCCGGATCCTGCGAGAGGTCGAGCGTTCCGGGCTACAAGGCCGCGGCGGCGGCGGCTTCCCGGTGGCGCGCAAGTGGGCGCTCGTGCGCGCGAACCCGCCCGGGCCGCGCCGCGTCGTCGCCAACGGCGACGAGGGCGATCCCGGCTCCTACCTGGACCGGCTGCTGATGGAGCGCGACCCGCACGGCGTGCTCGAGGGCGTCGCGCTTGCCTCGCTGGCTTGCGGCGCTGACCGCGGCTACGTCTACGTGCGCTCGGAGTACCCGGCGGCGCGCGACGCGTTGCGCGCCGCCGTCGAGGAGGCGCGGGCGGCCGGCCATCTCGGCGAAAACGTACACGGGTCCGGCGTCGATCTCGAGATCGAGGTATTCGAGGGTGCTGGGTCGTACGTAGTCGGCGAGGAGACGGCACTGCTGCACTCGATCGAAGGCCTGCGCGGCAGCGCCGCACCGCGCCCGCCGTATCCGGTTGGTCGCGGTGGCCTGTTCGCCTTCCCGACCGCAGTCAATAACGTCGAGTCGCTTGCCGCGGTTGCGTGGATTGTCCAGTACGGCGGCGAGTTGTACGCACAGCATGGCACCACGACGGATCGCGGCACGAAGCTCGTGTGCCTGAACGAGCGCTTCCGCAACCCAGGGGCTTACGAGATCGAGCTCGGCATGCCGATCCCGGAGATCGTCGACGGTCTTGGCGGCGGCCTCCACTCGGGTGCGCTGCGCATGATCCAGGTCGGCGGGCCGCTCGGCGGCTTCCTCGGCCCTGACGAGCTCGCGACGCCACTGACCTTCGAGGACCTCGCCGCGCACGGCGTCGCCCTCGGCCACGGCAGCCTTGTCGCCTTCGACGAGCACACCGATCCGCGCGCGCTGATGCGCCACCTCTGGCGATTCGCCGCCTCGGAGAGCTGCGGCACCTGCGTCCCTTGCCGGGAGGGAACGCGGCGCGGTCTCGACGTCACCGAGCGTCTCGCCGCCGGCGACGCACGCCTGCAGGATCGCGCCGACCTTAACCGACTGCTCGGCGCGCTCGACCGCGGCAGCCTCTGCGCCTTCGGCAGCGGAATTCCGGCGGCGGTGCGCAGCCTTCTGCGGGTCTGCCCGCAGGAGTTCGAGCCATGGTGAGCCTGACCGTCGACGGCCAGCAGGTACAGGTGCCAGAGGGGGCGGCGCTTCTCGACGCGGTCCGCGCCGTCGGCGGCGACCTGCCGACGCTCTGCCTCGACGAGCGCTGCTCGCCTGTCGGCGCTTGCCGCCTATGCCTTGTCGAGCGCGACGGCGTGAGTGTTGCCGCCTGCACTACACCCGCCGCCGAGGGAGACAGGATCCGCACCGACGATGCGGCGACGGTCTCCGCCGCGCGCGAGACGCTCGATTTGATGGTCTCCCGGCTGCCGGCGCGCGCGCTGGACGTGCCGGCCAGCGAACTCGCGGCGGTCTGTCAGCGGCTGGGAGTCGGCCGCGAGCGCTTCGGCCAGGGGATGGGATACGAGCTCGACGTGTCCCACCCGTACGTGAAGCTCGACCGCGACCTCTGCATCGCTTGTGGCCGGTGCGTGCGGATGTGTGACGAGGTGCAGGGAACGTTCGCGCTCGAGCTAGCCGGCCGCGGCGGCGACATAGTCGTGGCTGCGGGCAGCGGCGGCGACTGGGTCGACTCCGACTGCGTCGCCTGCGGCGGCTGCGTCGACACGTGCCCGACCGGCGCGATCTTCGAGCCCGGCCTTGCCAACGGCGCACCGCCGGCGTCGACGGTGACGACGACCTGCGGCTACTGCGGTGTCGGCTGCGCGCTCGACGTGCACCTCGCCGACGGCCGGATTGCCGCCGTCACGCCCAACCACGCTTCGCCGCTCAACCGCGGCCATGCGTGCGTCAAGGGCCGCTTCGTGCACAGCTTCGTGCACTCCCACGACCGCCTCACGACTCCGCTCCTGCGCGGGAGCGGGGAGCTCGTTCCGACGAGTTGGTCCGACGCGATCGCCTTCATCGCGGACTCGCTCCGGTCGATCCGCGACCGCCACGGTCCCGGCGCGATCGCGATGATCTCCTCGGCGCGGATGACCAACGAGGAGAACTATCTCGCGCAGAAGCTGATGCGCGCCGTGATCGGCTCGAACAACGTCGACAACTGCGCCCGCATCTGCCATGCACCAACTGCCGCTGGCCTCAGCGCGTCGCTCGGCGTCCCCGGCGGCACTAACCCGCTTGACGACTTCGAGCGCGCCGACTGCTTCCTGCTTGCCGGGGCGAACCCGACCGAGGCACACCCGGTCGTCGGCGCCCGGCTCAAGCAGCAGGTGATCCGCGGGGCCGCACTGGTCGTCGTTGACCCGCGCCGGATCGAGCTGGCCGACTACGCGGACGTCCACCTCCGCTGCCGGCCCGGCACGAACGTCGCCGTTTTTAACGGGCTCGCGCATGTGCTGCTCGAGGAGGGCTATGCCGACGATGAGTTCATCGCCGGCCGTGTGAACGGCCTCGCCGAGCTGCGCGCGGTGCTGGCCGGCTACCCGCCGGAGCGGGTCGAGGATATCTCGGGCGTCCCGGCAGAGGACCTGCGCCGGGCGGCCCGGATCTACGGCGGGGCGCGCTGCGCCCCGATCGTCTATGGGCTCGGCGTCACAGAGCACGCACACGGCACCGACGGCGTGCGCACCCTTACGAATCTGGCGCTCCTGACCGGCCAGGTCGGCACCGAGCACGGCGGCGGGATCGTCCCGCTGCGCGGCCAGAACAACGTCCAGGGCGCCTCCGACGTCGGTGCCCTACCCGACCTGCTGCCCGGCTACCACCCGCTCGACAACGACGAGGCTGTCGCCCGCGTCGAGGCCGAGTGGGGCGTCGCGATCGACCGCCGCCCCGGCCTGCGCATCCCGGACATGTTCACCGCCGCGCTCGAAGGCCAGCTCAAGGCGCTGTGGGTGATCGGCGAAGATATCGCCCAGACCGACCCCGACACAAACCGTGTCGAGGCCGCGCTCGACGCCTGCGACCTCGTGATCTCACAGGACCTCTTCTTCTCCCGCACCGCGAAGCAAGCGCACGTCGTGCTCCCGGCCGCACCGTTCTTCGAAAAAGACGGCACCTTCGTCAACTTCGAGCGCCGTTTCCAGCGGGTCCGCCCGGCCCTGCGCCCGCCCGGCGAGGCCGGAACCGACTTCGAGATCATCAACCGAGTCGCAGCGGCACTCGGCGGCGACCTCGGCTGCCCGACACCCGCGGCAGCGATGGACGAACTCGCCCGCGTCGCGCCGGAGTTCTGCGGAATCTCCCACCAGCGGCTCGACCGCGAAGGACCGATCCAGTGGCCGTGCAGCTCCCCGGACAGTGCCGGAACTCGGACACTCCACCTCGACGGCTTCGCCACCGCTGACGGAAAGGCCCGCCTCGCCGCCCGCCCCTACCTGCCGCCGGGCGAGCAGGCCGACAACGACTACCCGTTCGTGCTCGTCACGGGTCGCCGACTCGTCCACTACAACTCGGGCTCAATGACCCGCCGGACCGACAACCTCACCCTCGTACCTGACGAACATCTCGAGCTGAGTCCGGCCGACGCGGCCCGGCTCGGCATATCCGACGGCCAGGTCGTCCAGATCGCCAGCCACCACGGCGCCATTGAGGCCCCCATCGAGGTAACCGAGCGTGTCTCCCCCGGTGAGGTCTTCCTCGCCTTCCACTTCCCCGACACGCTCGCGAACGCTCTCACCTCCGACGTCGTCGACGACATCGCCACCTGTCCCGAATACAAGGTGACCGCCGTCAGAATCGACGCAAGCCCGAACTCCACGTCGAGGACACGGTAATCCTGGCGCGTGACAGGACTCCCCGTGCACCGGATCCGCGATGCCGCTGCCACCGGCGGCCTGACACGACAGGACCCACTGGCCAGATGATCCCAGGCCGAAGCCCTGTGCCCTAGACACTGGGATGCCGCTGCGACTATCAGCTCAGCCAGGAACGACGCCTGGATGGCGGCATAGTGCATGTATCGGGTGAACTTGCGGGAGTTCAGCCGCGCTCGTCCATGCTGACCCAAGGACCAACGTCCCGCCGCCTCAGGCCCTTAGACCCTCGATGGTGCCCGCGCCGCGGTGTGTCCTGAGGCTGGCGAGAGGATCCCGGAAGACGCGGAGCAGCGGGCCCAGTCCCGCGCACCGCGCAATCGAAATCTGCGAGATGCGGAGCGGGGTCCTCTCGTCATGACGTCGATCCGCCGCCCCGCTGACCCGGCGGAAGTCAATATTGGCGCTTGCCGTCGGCACTGTCGTGAGAGCACAGCTTGCTCGGTGGCGCACGTAGCCACCTTGTCAGCCGGGCCTAGGCGAGCGGCGCGAAGTCGTCGCTGCTCCGGGTGCCCTGGCCGCGGGTCGCCTTCAACTCACCTCGAGCCGGTTGCGGCCATGGGCATGATCATCCGCTGGATCTCTGATATGACGCGGCGTACAAGGCTCTGAAGCTGATCGAGGCGCCTGCTCCAGCCTGGAGATGCTGCACGCTCCTGGTTAGCTCGCGTGGCCGTCGAGGTGGCGCAGTCCGGGGCCGACGTAGATCTGGCGAGGCCGGGAGATCTTCTGCTCTGGATCAGTCGTGCCTTCCTGCCATTGCGCCAGCCAGCCGGGCATGCGCCCGATCGCGAACAGCACGGGGAACATGGCCACCGGGAAGCCCATCGCCTGGTAGATGATGCCCGAATAGAAGTCCACGTTCGGATACAGCTTGTGACCGACAAAGTAGTCGTCGGCCAGCGCGATCCGCTCGAGCTCCAGCGCTATGTCCAGCAGCGGGTTCCGTCCCGTTACCTCGAACACCTGGTCCGCAACCCGCTTAATGATCGTCGCCCGCGGGTCGTAGTTCTTGTACACGCGATGCCCGAATCCCATCAGGCGCAGATCACCGCGCTTTACCCGTTCGATGTAGGCGGGAACCTTGCCGACCGAGCCGATTTCCCGCAGCATCCGCAGCACCTGCTCGTTGGCTCCGCCATGCAGCGGGCCGAACAGCGCGGCTGCCGCGGCGGCCGCAGCGGAGTACGGGTCGACCTGAGAGCTGCCGACCACCCGCATGGTGCTGGTGGAGCAGTTCTGCTCGTGATCGGCGTGCAGGACGAAAAGCACATCGAGCGCATGCTCGAGCACAGGATCAGGGCTATACCTCGGCTCGCTCATCTTCCGCATCATGCTGAGGAAGTTCCCCGTGTAGGAAAGCTCGTTGTCCGGATACGTGTAAGGCAGGCCCATCGCGTGCCGGTATGCGAACGCGGCCAGCGTCGGCATCTTCGCGATGAGACGAGCTATCTGCTCGTGCTGTCGCGCCTGGTCAGATACCGCCATCGCCTCGGGATAGAAGGTGGACAGTGCCGCGATCGTGCTCACCAGGATGCCCATCGGATGGGCATCGTGGTGGAAACCGTCGATGAACTTCTTGACGTTCTCGTGCACGAACGTGTGATGGGTGATCTCGTTGGCCCACGCGGCAGACTCATCCTTGCCTGGAATCTCGCCGTACAGCAGCAGGTAGGCGACGTCCAGGAAGGATGCCTGCGCGGCCAGTTCCTCGATCGGGTAGCCGCGGTAGCGCAGGATTCCGCTGTCACCGTCGATGTAGGTGATGGCACTGCGGCAACTCGCGGTGTTGAGAAATGCCGGGTCGTAGGACAGCAGCCCGAAGTCGTCATCCGACACCTTGATCTGCCGCAAGTCGATCGCACGGATGGCGCCATCGACAACCGGAATCTCATAACTGCGGGCGGTCTGAGAGTCAGTGATCTGCAGCACTCGGCTCGTTCCCATGGCTTTCAAGCTCCTGACAGCCCCGGCTTCGAGCAACAATCGCTGCAGGGCCCGCGGGCCCTTTGGCCTCACTATGAAGCTCTGGGGTGGCGGCTGATGCGGCCGCAGGGCCCTAGTCGCTGGGACGTATGTCACTGGTTCTTCGGGATGTGCGAGGTAGGATCCCGGACCCGCGGCCGGTCACTGGTGCGCCGCTGCGCGCGCCGGACCCACGTCAGCGTGCTCCTGCTCGAGGCCGCGCGCGGTCCGGCGCAGGAACGAGCGCACGGTCGCCTTGGCGATCCTGGTCAGCAGCGCGTCGCTGAGCACCTGCCCTGACCTGCCAGGTGGCGGACGATAGCGTCCGGAGAGGCGGAACTCCGACCGGTCTGGATCGAGGGCGATCAGCCGCATCTCGCCTTCGAACCTCGGGAAGATGCCCGCGGGTCCTGCCGACTCCCAGACGAAGGGGATGACGAGACTGCCGTTGACCTCAGCGGGCTCGCCGAGATGCACCGCTATCGTCTTGCCGAGCCTGCCAGGGCCGCCCGGAC
>JASHSZ010000182.1 GCA_030040815.1 Streptosporangiaceae bacterium | reverse complement strand
GGGCGCGGTGCCGCCCGGGCTCGCCCGCAGCGCTGCGCGCCCGCAGCGCAACCTCAGCTACAGCGCGCCGAGCGAGGACGGATCGGGCCGCGCCCAGCACATCAGCGCACAGGCCGGCGATGCCATGTTCGCGGGTGTCGGCCGGAACGCCCCGTGCCCGTGCGGCTCGGGGCGGAAGTTCAAGATGTGCCACGGCGACCCGCGCAACCGTTAATTCGGGGCGGAACGCGGTCGGCGGGGCCGGCCGCACCTCGCACCTGCCCGGCCGGGGGGCAGGTACCGTCGTCGCGACGGCGCCTGCGCTCCCGCCGCAGCACACACCTTGAGCGGTGCGCGGACCGATGCCAGCGGCACGTTCGCGCCACTAAGAGCGGGCCGGCGCAGGTTCGTCAGGCCGACTCGATCGCCGTGCAGCACCAGGCGCGCCCGGTTCGCTGCCGCTCCAGGCGCAGGGCCAGGACGCGAACGCGCGGACCGAGCCCGACGACGGCGGTGAGTTCCAGCACTCCGCTGGCCGGCGCCGCGATCATGATCCGGCGGACCAGTGGCCGCTCACCCGTCGCGAACAGCGGCCCGAGCTGCCGGATCTGGCGGCGGGCCTGCTCGGTCGTCCACGGCGCCAGCTGGCGCGGAGCCCGCGAGCCAGCCAGCGTCTCGGCCAGGATCTGGGCGAACTGACCAGGCCAGGGGTCGGCACCCGTGCCGCGATTGCCGGGATCGCGCCGACCGACACCCTGATCAGCGGAATGCGGTGATACCGGCTGGCCAGGATCCCGCTCGCGTCCCTGCGGTCCCCGAGGTATCCAGGCCGCTGCGGCAGCCGACCCGCCGTTCCCCTCATCGTGGCTGCCAGCCGGAACGTCGTCCGCCTCGTCGTCGTAAGGCGGTGCTGCCCGCGGCACCACCAGCTGGCGGATCGCGTCGGCGGGCCTGGCCAGGCGGCCGGGCTCGCGTTCCGATGGAATCTGCTGCATGAGATCGAGTTGTACTCGGCGCCGGTGACATTCCCGCGCCGGAATGTGCCGCGGCACCTCCGGGTTGCTTGTAGTGAGCCACCAAGCGAAGTTCAGGAGAGCCACTGTGTCGTCACTGCCACCGCTGGTCGAACCGGCCGCAGAGCTGACGCTCGACGAGGTCAAGCGCTACTCGCGCCACCTGATCATCCCGGAGATCGGCATGACCGGGCAGAAGCGGCTGAAGAACGCCCGGGTTCTCGTCGTCGGCGCGGGCGGCCTCGGGTCACCAGCCCTGCTCTACCTGGCCGCGGCCGGCGTGGGCACCCTCGGCGTCATCGACTTCGACACCGTCGACGAATCCAACCTGCAGCGCCAGATCATCCACGGGGTGTCCGACGTGGGCCGGCTGAAGGCCGAGTCGGCGCGCGATTCGATCGCAGAGGTCAACCCCTTCGTCAGCGTCCAGGTGCACGCCGAGGCGCTGACCAACGACAACGTGATGGAGATCTTCTCCGGCTACGACCTGATCGTGGACGGCACGGATAACTTCGCCACCCGGTACATGGTCAATGACGCCTGCGTGCTGCTGGGCAAGCCGTACGTGTGGGGGTCGATCTTCCGGTTCGACGGCCAGGCGAGCGTGTTCTGGGCCGAGTACGGCCCGTGCTACCGGTGCCTGTACCCGGACCCGCCGCCGCCGGGCATGGTGCCGTCCTGCGCGGAGGGCGGCGTTCTCGGCGTGCTGTGCGCCTCGATCGGATCGATCCAGGTGACCGAGGCGATCAAGCTGCTGACCGGGGTCGGCGACTCGCTGGCCGGACGGCTCATGATCTACGACGCGCTAGAGATGAGCTACCGGACCGTGCGCGTGCGCAAGGACCCCGAGTGCGCGATCTGCGGCAAGAACCCGACGATCACCAGCCTCATCGACTACGATGCCTTCTGCGGCGTGGTGTCGGAGGACGCCGCGGCGGCGGCCTCGGGCTCGACGATCACCGCAACCGAGCTCAAGGAGATGCTGGACCGGAAGGACAACGTCTTCCTGATCGACGTGCGCGAGCCGAACGAGTACGAGATCGTCTCGATCCCTGGCTCGACTCTGATCCCGAAGGACCAGTTCCTCACGGGGGCGGCCCTGGAGCGGATGCCGCAGGACAAGCGGATCGTGCTGCACTGCAAGACCGGCGTGCGGAGCGCCGAGTGCCTCGCGGTGGTCAAGAACGCCGGCTTCTCCGATGCGGTGCACGTCGGCGGCGGCGTGCTGGCGTGGGTGAACCAGGTCGACCCCAGCCTGCCGACGTACTAGCGGTCGGTGCGCGACCTGCACCGACCCGCAGCGGTGACGAAAGGCCGTAAAATCCCGGTGTGACGTCGGAGCCGGAGCCGCACTGGGACTGGCCAGGCGGCGCTGGCGGCGATGAGGGCCCAGGGACGCCTGGTGCTGTACCCGCAGCAAACCGGGCGCAGCGCGGCCCGACCAGGCGCGGCGGCCGGCGCGGTCGACGTGGGCCGTTGACTGTGGTGTTCGCGCTGCTGCTGGCGGTGGCGCTGGCGGGCCTCGGGGCAGCGGCTGTCGGTATCGTGCACCGGCTGCTGCCGCGCCATTTCACCGCGGCCCAGCAGCGCCAGATCATCGGCTGGGAAATGGAGCGGCGCTGGCGAGAGCTCCCCGCTGGGAAGATCTTCCCCAAGGTTGTGCCGTACACCGTGCCCGCGGGGGCGCTCGACGGACCAGCCAGCCTGACCCTGCAGGCGCAGCGGCTGGCCATCAGCCCGCAGCAGAGCTGCAGCGCGGCGGTGACCACGGCGGCCGCAGGCGTGCTCGAACACGGCGGCTGCTCGACGGCGTTCCAGGCCACCTATGTGGACTCCTCGGGCAGCATGGTCGCCACCCTCATGGTGGCCGTGCTGCCGGCTAGCTCTGCGGCTGCCAGCGTGGCCCATGCCCTCAAAGCCGCGGCCTACGGCGCAGCGGGACCGGCGCAGACCTTCCCGGTGGCGGGAACCGCGGCCGCCGGGTTCGGTGACGCTGACCGCCAGCTGTCTCGGGTCGACGCGGCCGGGCCGTACCTCATCCTGTCGACCGCGGGGTTCACCGAGGCCCGGGCCGGCCCGGTGTCAGCCGACGGATACGTAGAGGCGGAAATGGCCAGCCTGACCGAGGGCCTGGTCAGCTCTGCCCAGCGGGTGCTGGGCAAGCAGCCGCCGCTGCCGGTGTGCCCCGGAGCGCCAGGATGCTGACCGGGCGGATGCGGACCGCGCGGCGGTGGCAGGTCCGGGCGGCCGCGGTGACGGGGGCGGTGGCCCTGGCGACCGGCTGGGTCGGCCTGCTGGCTGCTACCCCGGCCCGCGCGGACGTCGCCCGGAGCGCAGAGCAGTGGGTGATCCAGCAGCTCAACCTGACGACAGCCTGGCAGCAGACGCAGGGCAACGGCGTGACGGTGGCGGTGATCGACAGCGGTGTCTACCCGGACGTCTCTGACCTTCAGGGCAGCGTGACCGTCGGCCCTGACTACAGCGGGGTCAGCACGCCCATCTCGAATCCGAACTGGGGGGTGCACGGTACCTGGATGGGGTCGCTGGTCGCCGGCCATGGGCACGGACCCGGCGACGACGACGGCATCCTCGGTGCCGCGCCGCAGTCGCATGTGCTCTCGATCCGGGTCATCACCGACGCCGGCGACCCGAACTACGCGCAGTACCAGGCAGAGTCCGCGGCGAAGGGCCAGAGTGAACTGGCGGAAGCCATCACCTACGCCGTCAACCAGGGTGCGGGCGTTATCAGCCTGTCACTCGGTTACAGCGCGCAGAGCCTGACCGTACGCAAGGCACTCCAGTACGCATACGACCACAACGTCGTCGTGGTCGCGTCGGCGGGAAACTCGGGTGACTCGGCCGGGGCGACGGGCTCCGGCCACGCGCCCTACTCGTTTCCGGCCGACTACCCGGGCGTGCTCGGAGTCGCGGCGGTCAGCGAGTCCGGGGTGGTGGCCAGCTTCTCGAGCGAGAACCTGTCGGTCCAGGTCGCGGCGCCGGGTAACCAGGTGCCCGCCCAGGGCCGGGACGGCCAGTACTGGTACGTCAGCGGAACGAGCCCTGCCTGCGCGCTCACCGCGGGAGTGGCCGCGCTGATCAAGTCGGCGTACCCGCATCTGACCGACGAGCAGGTCATCTCGGCCATCACCAGCAGCACAACGCCCAGTACGCGGCCAGCGGGTGGCTGGGACCAGCAGATCGGGTTCGGCGAGGTGAATGCCGCGAACGCCCTGGCTGCCGCCGGGCAGATCGCCAACGCGAGCCCGCCTGCCGCTGGCGTGCTCGCGAAGAGCCACTTCGGTGGCGGTCCAGCGGCCGTGCCGCCAGTCCCGGTCGCGCCCCGCGGGTCCGCCGTTCTCGTCGGCTACGGCCTGCTGGCCATCGCCTGTCTCGGCCTCGTGGCGTTCGCGGCCAGCAAGCTGTTCTCGCTGGGCGGCTCGGATTACCCGGCGGCTGACGGGCTCGGCCCGACGCGGCCTGCTCAGGCGGGGCCTCCGACGTGGCAGTCCGG
>JASHSZ010000181.1 GCA_030040815.1 Streptosporangiaceae bacterium | reverse complement strand
TCCGGCAGACTCGTGCTCTGGCTGTGCGGCGGCGTCCGGGCCGGGCTGTGCGGCGGCGTCCGGGTCGGGCTGGGCGGCGGCGTCCGGGTCGGGCTGTGCGGCGGCGTCCGGGTCGGGCTGTGCGGCTACGTTGGGCTCGGATGGTGCGGCGGGCTCGAACTCGGATGCCGACGGGGAAGTCGACGGTTGCTCGCGCTCCGGCCGGGCCGCTGACCGCTGCCTAGGAGCTGGCTGGGGGGGCGGGAGCGTCGGCTGCGATGGCGCGGGCAGGGCGTACGGGTCGCCGAGCGCGGGCCGCTCGGGCACAGCCCAGCGGCTGCCGGGCCCTGCTGGTCCCGCCTTGCTCCCGCGGTCGGCGAGCTCCGCCGGGTCGACCCGTGGCATGCTCACGGTGTCGTCCCGCGAGTCTGGTGGCTGGCCCCACCACGGCATCGGCCCTTGCATGGCGGCATTCTCCCGGCTTCTGACGATCTGCACATCGTAATGTCGGACCTGGCAGCCACGGATCAGGCAGGCGCCGGCCGGGAACCCTCTGCAGCAGATCGGCGGAACCATGCCAGCCACTGAGAGTGCGGTCAACCCGGTGCACCGGGGCAGGCTCAGGCCTGGCGACGGTGCGGTGCACGCCTGGCTCGTCGATCTTGACGCGCCCGGAGCTGTCATGGCGGCCAGGCTCGATCCAGCGGACCGCGCCAGGGCCGCGAGCTTTGTGCGACCGCAGGACGGCGCACGATTTGCGGCCAGCCACGCTGCCCTCCGTCTGCTTCTGGCGCGCTATCTCGGCGGCGAGCCGGACGACCCGGAATTCCGGGCCGGGCCGCACGGCCAGCCCCGGCTCGCAGCTGACGAGGTGCAGTTCAGCCTGGCCCGCAGTGGCAGCCTGGCGCTTATCGCGGTGTCGCACGCGCCGGTCGGCGCCGATCTCGAGCGGGTCACGGCCAGACCAGGGCTCGGCGACGTAGCCGCGGCCCGGTTCGCCGCGCGGGAAGCAGCGGGCATCGCGGCTGGCTGCTGCGGCTCGCCGACCCTCAGTTTCTACCGGCACTGGACCGCTAAGGAGGCCTACCTCAAGGCGATCGGCCTCGGCCTAGCCGGCCTTCGCGATACCGAGCTGGTGTGCGGGGCGCGGCCCGCGATCTGGTTCGCGGGCCGGCCCATCGATGGCTGGCCGCTGTTCGTGGCCAGCGTCGCACCCCGTTACGTGGTCTCGATCGTCGGCCGATCGTCGGTGACGAGCTGGTGCTGGCTCAGCTCTGGCCAGTCACTGCCTCCGATACGGCCGGCAGGACCGCACCGGTAGCCGACCCCAGCCCGATCCGGACGCCCTCAGGGCCGGGCGCGGAAGCCGTAATCGTGACCTCGTCCTCGTCCAGGAGCCATGAGCGCGACGTCCCGTCCGGAAGGCAGACCGGCACTGTGCCGTTCCAGCCCAGCTCGAGGAGGGATCCTCGCTGGCCGGCCTCAGGACCGCTAATCGTCCCTGAGGCATACAGATCTCCGGTGCGCACGGCCGCGCCGTTCGCGGTCAAGTGGGCGAGCATCTGCGCCGGGCTCCAGTACATGGAGGCGTACGGCGGCCGGGAGATCACCGAACCATTGAGCCGGACCTCGAAGTCGATCTCCAGGCCCCAGTCCGCCGTCTCGGTCAGATAGCTCTGCAGGCTCGCGTCCGCGGATGGCGACCGAACTCGCGCGTGCTGGAGTGCGGCCAGCGGGAGCACCCACGGCGAGACCGTCGTCGCGAAGGACTTGCCTGCAAACGGGCCGAGCGGCACGGTCTCGAAGGATTGGATGTCGCGTGCAGACCAGTCGTTGACCAGGCACACGCCGAACACGTGCTCGGTGAACCGCGACACCGGAACGGGATCGCCCAGGTGGCTGCGTGCGCCGACGACGAACCCGAGCTCGGCCTCGAAGTCGAGCCGGGCGGACGGCCCGAACGACGGGGCGTCGGCGCCGGGCGGGCGGGACTGGCCGCACGGCCGCCGGACGCCGGTGCCGGATACCACGACCGAGCCCGCGCGGCCGTGGTAGCCGATCGGCTGGTGCTTCCAGCTCGCCGGCAACGGCTCGGCGCCCGGTCGGAAGATGCGGCCGACGTTGGCCGCGTGGTTCTCCGAGGCGTAGAAGTCGACGAAGTCGGCTACCGCGAATGGCAGCCGCAGCTTGGCTGTAGCGGCCGGCACGAGCAGGTCCTCGATGGCGGAGCGACACTGGTCATCCGAGAGCCAGGCGGTCAGGCTGTCCCGCATCTGCGCCCACGCGAGGTCGCCCGCCGCCAGGAAGTCATCCAGGCTGCCGGCCCGGAACAGGTGCGCCCGCGCAGGCAGCAGCCGCTCGGAGGCCGTGGTCAGGTCCAGGACGTGGTCGCCGATCGCCACGCCGACCCGGTAGTCGGACGCGTGGTGGGCAGCGGTGTAGGAGCCGTAGGGCAGCGCCGCCAGCCCGAACGGGTGCTCAGGCGGTAGCTCGAGCCACCGTGCCGCCTGGACCATGGCGCTCCTCGCTCGCGCGCCGGTGCTGACCAGGCCAGCGTAACGGCTTGCCCTGCGAGCGCCCTGCCCCCGCGCCAGCACGGTCGCCGCACCACAGCGCCGCGCGAGATGGCTTGACGTCGAGATAATCCCCCGGCTAGGCTCCAAAGTAGCTTGACATCGAGATACTTTGCAGTTGCGGGGCCTGCACGCATGGCGGGCGCAGTGCGCGGCAAGATGCATGCAGGGCATGAGTGCAGGGCAGCGTCGCCTGCAGTCGCGGTCGCCAGGCCGCGGCCGACGGGCCCGGATCGCAGGAGGCCAGGTCATGACTGGGAACAGCTTCGGCAGCGCCGCCGAACTCGGCGTCGGCGGAACGAGCTACCAGATTCACCGGCTGGACGCCGTGCCAGGCGCTGGTGACCTGCCGTACAGCCTCAAGATCTTGCTCGAGAACCTGCTGCGGACCGAGGACGGGCTGAACGTCACTGCGGGCCAGATCACGGCGCTGGCGAACTGGGATCCGGCCGCCGAGCCCGACACCGAGATCCAGTTCAGCCCGGCGCGCGTGCTGATGCAGGACCTGACTGGAGTCCCTGCGGTGGTCGACCTAGCCGCGATGCGGGAGGCGATGCGCGCGCTGGGCGGCGACCCTGGCAAGATCAATCCGCTCGTGCCTGCCGAGCTGGTGATCGACCACTCGGTGATCGCCGATGTCTTCGGCCGACCGGACGCCTTCGAGCGGAACGTTGAGCTGGAATTCCAGCGCAACCGTGAGCGGTTCGCGTTCCTGCGCTGGGGTCAGGAGGCGCTGCGCCAGTTCAGGGTCGTCCCGCCCGGCACCGGCATCGTGCACCAGGTCAACATCGAGCACCTAGCCCGCGTCATCATGACCGCCCAGGCCGGCGGCGGCACCGGGCTGGCCGCCTACCCGGACACCTGCGTCGGTACCGACTCGCACACCACCATGCAGAATGGCCTCGGCGTGCTCGGCTGGGGCGTCGGTGGCATCGAGGCGGAAGCGGCCATGCTCGGCCAGCCCATCTCGATGCTGATACCCAGGGTCGTCGGCTTCCGGCTGAGCGGCGAGCTGCCCGACGGCGCGACGGCCACCGACCTCGTGCTCACCGTCACCGAGCTGCTGCGACACCACGGAGTCGTCGGCAAGTTCGTGGAGTTCCACGGGGAGGGCGTGGCCGCCGTGCCGGTCGCGAACCGGGCCACCATCGGGAACATGAGCCCCGAGTTCGGGTCCACCTGCGCCATCTTCCCGATCGATGCCGAGACACTGGCGTACCTGCGGCTAACCGGCCGCCCGGCCGACCAGGTCGCGCTCGTGGAGGCCTACGCCAAGGAGCAGGGCCTGTGGTACGACCCGGCTGGCCGGGCTCGCTTCTCGGAGGAGATCCAGCTCGACCTGGGCACCGTGGTGCCATCGCTGGCGGGCCCGAAGCGACCACAGGACCGGGTGGCGCTGGCCGACGCCAAGACCGCGTTCCGCGACGCGCTCGGCGGCTACGTCAGGTTGGACAGGCTGGATGACGAGATCGCCGAGACATTCCCCGCGTCTGACCCGTTCGTCGCCGATCGCGAGAACGGCGGTGGCAGCGGCCGGACGCACGCGCTCGGCGAGTCGGCGGCGGGCCGCCCGTCGCGGCGGACCGAGGTCACGCTCGACGATGGCACCCGAACCACGGTCGACCACGGCTCGGTGGTGATCGCCGCGATCACCTCGTGCACCAATACGTCCAACCCGTCGGTCATGGTCGGCGCGGCGCTGCTGGCCAAGAAGGCAGTCGAAGCCGGGCTCGAGCGCAAGCCGTGGGTGAAGACGACGCTCGCACCGGGCTCGAAGGTCGTCATGGACTACTACGAGCGGGCCGGCCTGACCCCGTACCTGGAGAAGCTCGGCTTCAGCCTCGTCGGCTACGGCTGCACCACGTGCATCGGCAACTCCGGTCCGCTACCCGAGGCGATCAGCTCGGCCGTCGCGGACAACGACCTGGCCGTCGTCTCGGTTCTGTCGGGCAACCGCAACTTCGAGGGCCGGATCAACCCTGACGTCAAGATGAACTACCTGGCGTCACCACCGCTAGTGGTCGCCTACGCGCTGGCCGGAACCATGGACATCGACCTGATCCACGAGCCCATCGGAACGGGCTCGACGGGGCAGGCGATCTACTTGCGCGACCTGTGGCCCACCCCGGCGGAGATCGAGGCCGTTGTGGATACGGCCGTGGCAGCGGAAATGTTCACCCGAGACTACGCCGACGTGTTCGCCGGCGACGAGCGCTGGCAGGACCTGGACGTCCCGCCCGGCGAGACGTTCGGGTGGGATCCCGACTCCACCTACGTGCGGCATCCGCCGTACTTCGAGGGAATGCAGATCACGCCCAGCCCGGTGACCGACATCCACGGCGCCCGGGTGCTCGCGGTGCTCGGCGACTCGGTGACCACCGACCACATCTCCCCGGCCGGGGCGATCAAGACCGACAGCCCGGCCGGCCAGTACCTGACCTCGCACGGCGTGCAGCGGACGGACTTCAACAGCTATGGCTCCCGGCGCGGCAACCACGAGGTGATGATCCGGGGCACGTTCGCCAACATCCGGCTGCGTAATCAGCTCGCTCCAGGCACCGAGGGCGGCGTGACGGTGAAACTGCCCGACGGCGAGCAGATGTCGATCTACGACGCGTCCCGGCGGTACCTCGACGAGAGCACGCCGCTCATTGTGCTCGGCGGCAAGGAGTACGGCTCGGGCTCGTCGCGCGACTGGGCCGCCAAAGGCACGGCGCTGCTCGGCGTGCGCGCGGTCCTGGTGGAGTCCTTCGAGCGGATTCACCGGTCCAATCTCATCGGCATGGGCGTGCTGCCGCTGCAGTTCAAGCCGGGGGAAAGCGCGAGCTCGCTAGGCCTGACCGGACACGAGGTGTTCGACATCGTCGGTATCGAGGCGCTGAACTCCGGGTCCGCGGCGGGTACGGGCGATGGTCCAGCCGGGGAGCCGCAGACACCGGCCGAGGTGACGGTGCGCGCCGACGGCAAGGAGTTCACCGCGATCGTGCGGATCGACACGCCGGGCGAGGCGGAGTACTACCGGCACGGCGGCATCATGCAGTACGTGCTCCGGTCGCTGCTCGGTTAGGCGTTGCCGCCGACCTGGACCGCAAAGCTGAGGGCGGGCTGGACGAGCGGTATCGGCTGGGTAAAGATCCTCGTATATCCGTCATAAACCCAGGTAGCGCCTGTCTGGCCCCGCTACCGTCGGTGCGTGCACTGCGACCAGGCTGGCATGGGAGCGGGATTGCTATGGGCAGAGGCATAGCAATCCCGCTCCCATGCGCTTCG
>JASHSZ010000180.1 GCA_030040815.1 Streptosporangiaceae bacterium | reverse complement strand
GCCGGGGGAAGCTCATCGCTGACTGCACGGTCGGGGAGTTCATCGCGGCCAATTCCCAGCAGACCGTCCGGGTGCGGACCCCGCAGCCCGACCTGCTGGCGAAGCTGGTCGCCGCGGTCGGCGGCGCGGTGCGCGAGGACGGCGACGGCGCGATGGTCGTCACCGGACTCGGCCAGGCCGAGGTCGGCGACCTGGCTTACGAGAACGCGGTCCGGCTGCACGAACTGGCGCCGGTGCACGCGTCCCTGGAGCAGGCGTTCATGGAGCTGACCGCGTCCAGCGTGCAATTCCACGCGGGCGGGCCCGAGCAGCCGGTGCTGGCTGGAAAGGTGGCCTGAGATGTCGACGACAACCGCAGTGCGGCCGACCGCCGGCGTCGGGCTTGATCTCCACCGCTCGGCGGGCCGGGTGACATTCGCGGGCGCCCTGCGCTCCGAGTTCACCAAGATCCGCTCGGTCCGGTCGACCTACTGGACGCTGATCGCTATGTTCCTCGTTGTCGTCGGCTTCGGCGCGCTGGCTAGCTTCGGCGTGGCCGCACAGCCGCACCCGCCGAGCGGGCCTGGCTGGGACCCGACCCGGCAGAGCCTCGCCGGACTGTACATCGGCCAGCTGATCATCGGCGTGCTCGGTGTGCTGGTCATCAGCTCCGAGTACGGCACCGGGATGATCCGGACCACGCTGACGACGAACCCGCACCGGGGGGTCATGATCGCGGCCAAGGTGGTCGTCTTCACGGTGATCGCCTTCGTCGCCTCCCTGATCACCTCCCTGACGGCCTTCTTCCTCGGCCAGGCGATCATGTCCTCCCACCACGTCAGCACCACCATCGGCAGCCCAGGCGTGCTGCGCGCGGTGATCGGCGGCGCGCTGTTCCTGACCGCGTGCGGGGTGCTGGCCCTCGGCCTTGGGCTGCTGCTGCGGCACACCGCGGCCGGCATCGGCACCATGGTCGGGCTGCTGTTCGTGGTGACGATCCTGGTCAACTTCCTGCCGCAGGGGTGGCAGAACCACATCGACAAGTGGGTCCCGGCGCTGGCTGGCGGCCAGCTCTGGCAGGTGGGGGTACAGCCGCTGGGCTCGACGCCGATGTTCGGGCCGTGGCCTAGCTTCGCAGTGCTCTGCGGCTGGGCGGCGCTGGCCCTCGCGTCGGCGGTGCTCCTGTTCCGCAAGCGGGACGCATAGCTCGCTGACCACGAGCGGCCGGGCACGGGGGCCTCGGCCGCTCCGGGCGCCGGGCCTGCCCGCCGGTATCCGGCTGGGCGGCCCGGCGCTAGCGTGTGCGGGCCGACTCGCAGGCCTCGTCGAGCTGCCCGGCCCGCTGGCCATCAGGACTTTCCCTGATGACGTCGCAATGGCCGGCGTGCCTGTTGTCATCGTGCCCGCGGCGGCTGTGCCGCGTCCACCGTGCCGGGCTGGTCAGGCTGGCTGGCAGCGCGGGCACCACACGGCGGTGCGTTCTTCGAGCGCGGGCCCGAGCTCGGCGTGCCGGATCACGGCGCCACACCTGCGGCATGGCCGGCCCGCCCGGCCGTAGACCCACAGCTGCTGCCCGCGGGCCGGGTTGCCGGTGGTGACGGTCCCGATCCGGTCCTTGTTCGCGTCCAGCAGCCGCCGGGCCAGCTGCACGAGTCCGGGCAGATCCTCGATGTCGCCCACCGGCCGCCACGGGCTGACGCCGCGCAGGAACAGCGTCTCGGCCCGGTAGATGGTGCCGATGCCGGCCAGGTTCCGCTGGTCGAGCAGCGCCTCGCCGATGGTGCGGCCGGACTCGGCGCGGAGCCTGCGTACCGCCTCGCCCAGGTCGAACGCGGGGTCGAGCAGGTCGGGACCGAGGTGGCCCACCACGGCGTCCTCGGTGCTGGTGCGGATCACCTCGACGATACCGAGCAGGCTCCCGACGGCCTGCCACTGCTCGTTAGCGAGGATCAGCCGGATGCGGTGGTCGCGCAGCGGATATCCCGTCGCCGGGCCCACCCGCCACGAGCCGTCCATCTTCAGATGCGTGTGCACCGTGACGTCGCCGTCGACCCTGGTGAGCAGGTGCTTGCCGCGGGACACGGTCTCGGTCACGGTGCGCCCGGTCAGGTCCGTGGTCGCGTACCGCGGCACCCGGAAGTCGCTGCGCACCAGCACCTGGCCGGCTAGCGCCGCATGCAACTGGCGGGCAGTCCGCCACACCACGTCGCCCTCCGGCATGACGTCAGCATGCCATCGCCGCCGTCCAAGGCAGCGCCGGTCGCCGTCATGCCGCACGAGGTGGCTGACAGTCTGTCAGCAGCGGTCCGCGTCAGCCGAGGAATGCCGCATCAGCAGCATCGACTGCCGGGAGTCGGCAGGCCTACCAGCGACCGTTAGGGCGCGATGGCGACCGCCCGGTGGGGCAATGGCGACCGTTGCGCACCAATGGCGACCGAAGTAGCCAAAAATCGGGTCGTTTTGTGGCTTTTGACCCCACCGACCGACTGGTCGCTATCGGACATCAGCGGTCGCCATTGCCCCACCGGGCGGTCGCCATCGCTAGGCGCCAGGAATAGCGGTGGAACGCGACCCGCTGCGCCGACGGGACTGCGAGCCTCGTCGGCTGACGGTTGGTGACCCACGCCGTCGGTTCCCGTCCGTCGTGAGCGGCCTACATGAGCTTGCGGAGGTGGAGCAGGTCGAAGACGCTGCCCTGGACTTTGAGCCTTCCCGTCAGCCAGGCGCGCATGAAGCTGGCCGG
>JASHSZ010000179.1 GCA_030040815.1 Streptosporangiaceae bacterium | reverse complement strand
CGCTCAGCAACCTCGGAATGATCGACGAACTGCTCGGCCGCTACCCGCAGGCCTCAGAAAACCTCCAGCGGGCGCTGGCGGTGTTCCGTCTGCTCGGTCAGCGTGAGGGCGAGGTCAGCACGCTGACCGACCTCGGATCCGTCGCCTGCAGGCAAGGCCAGTATGCCGATGCGGCCAGCTACCAGGAGCAGGCCCTGGCCCTGTCCCGCGAGATCGGCGAGCGGACGGGCGAGGCCGAGTCGCTCAACGGTCTAGGTGAGGTCCTGCTCGCGACCGGCCAGCCGGAGCGGGCACACGAACAGCACGCCGCTGCCCTCACGCTGGCCGACGAGATCGGCGAGAAGCATGAGCAGGCCCGCGCCCACAACGGCCTCGGCGCAGCGCTGCTCGCAGCCGGCCAGCCGGAGCGGGCGCACGAACAGTACGCCGCCGCCCTCACGCTGGCCGACGAGATCGGTGCCACACCGCAGGCGCATCGCGCCCTGGCTGGGCTGGTAGCCATCTCCGGGCCGGAGAACTTGGCCGGGGCCACCCAGGTTGGCGGGGGCGCCGCGCACGGCCGGGGCCGCATAGGCCATCCGAGTCGCCCGGCGGCGAGGATCGCTGCCGCCGGTTAGCGAAGTCCACCGCCCGCAGCCAGCCTCGCCCAGGCATGACGCCAACAGCGGGCGCCGGACACCATTTGCAGCCGGGCAGTGTTCTGCGCCGCTCAACGACGGAAGGCAGCAAACCCGCGCTCTCAGCGCGCGTTAGGACGCCTTTAAGAGCCGGTCCCGATGCTGGTTATGCGTTTACCGCCGACCGGGCGGGAGGCGTCTGTCGCCTTCGCGCTCGGCGTAACCAATCAAGGCTAGGAGAACCGCACATGCATTTCCAGCAAGGCCGCACCGCGGGTCGACTGCGCGCCGGGGAGTCACGGCAAAGCGCCGCCAGGCCCTCGGGTCGCAACAACGCATGTCAGAAAGGAGATCGCGTGCGCACGCGAGCATCACTAAAGGTCCTGGCCGCGGGTGCGGCTGTGCTGGCAGCGGCGGCCATCGCTGCCGCCGCCCCCGCGCAGGCCGCTTCGGCCGGGTCGCTCGACCCGTCCTTCGGCACGGGCGGGGTGGTTACCTTGCCCGCCGGCTTCGGCGCGGGGACCATGCTGACCCAGTCGAATGGCACGATCCTCGTCGAGGGCGGGTTGACCAACGCGACCACCGGCGACTCCGAGTTCGCCGTCCTGGGCTATAACTCGAACGGGACGGTGGACGCCAGCTTCGGGACGGACGGGCTGGCCGTGGCCAGCTTCTCCGGCGCGTCCGCCGCGCCGTCCGGCGCCTTCGTGGAGCCCGACGGCAACATCGTGGTTGTAGGGGAGGAGGTTGTCCCGGGCGAAGCGGAGGATGCCGCGGTCGCCGAGTTCAACGCGAACGGGACGCTGGACACAAGTTTCGGCAGCGGCGGCGAGGTGACCACCTCCCTCTCGGGGGACGTCGGCCTGGACACGGTGCTGGTCGAGCCTGACGGCGACATCCTCGCCGGCGGCTCCCTAGCGGGGGCCCCCAAGGCCGCCCACCAGAACGTGTTGATCCGCTACACCCCGAGCGGGGCGCTGGACAGCAGCTTCGGCAACGGCGGCTCCGTCGCGCAGCAAGTGGCTGGCAGTAACAGCATAGTCGCGCTTGGTGAAGACTCTGCTGGCGACATCTTCGTCCAGAACGATGACCCCCAGGCTGGGGACACTATCGGCGGCGGCATCGGCATCACCATCGGCGAGTACAGCCCGGCGGGAGTGCCCGACTCTACGGTGACGTTCCCGTCCTCCGACACCATCACCGTCTCCTCGACCAACGGGTTCCAGCCCAACGGCACCTACGCCGGGGGCCAGATGGTCCAGGTGGATGTCGGTAGCAAGACCACGTACGACGTCCAAGTCCTGCTCGATTCGCTGCCCGCGGGGGCGGCGAGCGGGAGCTTCAGCAACGCCCCCTTCGCCTATGCCAGCGGCGACGCAGCCAACACCATAACGGGGAGCCCGTTCGTCGGGTCCAACGGCGATGTCGCCGTGGACGGGTCAACTTGCGCCACCTTCAGGCACGGCGTCTGCCAGAACGGGAACCCCTGCCTCGCGCTGCTCACCCCCACCGGGAGCCTGGACAGCGCCTTCGGTACTGACGGGGTCATCACGATCCCCGTTAGCTCCAGTGGTTCCACCGATATCGAATCGCCGACTATCCAGCCCGACGGCAACATTCTCGTCCCCATGGTGAACTTCACCACGAATGCGCAGGGCATAACGACCACCACAGCCACGATCGATCGCTTTCTCGGCTAGCCGCCCGGTGAGGGCAGTTAGTCCCAGGGGTCTCCCGTCCGCTACCTCAGGATGGGAGACCCCTGGTTCCGCTGTGCTGGAGGCGCGGTCATCCGCGGGAGCCGTACCCGGTGGTCCGTCCGGACCCAAACAAGCTCACTAGGTTATGCGGACCCGTCACGCCCCGGAGCGTTCGAGCCGACCGCGGATCGCCGTGGCCACGTCTGTATCGCCGAGATCGCTGGCGATGGCCAGCGCCTTGCGCCATGACTGGCGTGCGGCCGCGTGACGGCCACTGGCCGCGGACAGGTCACCCAGGTCGCGGAGGGCCTCGGCTTCGCCGTGCCGGTCCCCGGCCTGGCGGCAGGCGGCCAGGGCCTGCCGGTACCAGGCCCTGGCCTTGCCGGGATACCGCATCACCCGATAGGTCCGGGCCAGGTTGCTGAGGGCCGTGCGCTCGGCCCGCTGATGTCCGATCTCGCGGGCGATCTCCACCGCCTGCCGGGTACAGGCCACGGCATCGCTGGCCTGGCCGAGACCGGCATATGTCTCGCCGAGGTTGACAAGGGCGAGGCACTCCAGATACCTGCTGCCGTCGGCGCGAGCGGTGGCCAGCACCTGCTGGAAGCAGCCGAGAGCCAGGTCGAACCTGCCCAGGTCCCCGTACGTGCAGCCAATGTTGTTGATGGAGTTGGCACTTTCCCCCCATCGGTCACCGGTCTGCCCGCGGATGTCGCGCGCTTTCAGGTAGCTGTCAAGCGCTTCTTCGAGCCTGCCGAGGCCCGAGGCGGCGTGGCCGAGGCAATCCAGTGCCCACGCCTCGCCGGCGCGGTCGCCGCACCGACGGGCGGCGGCCACCCCGATCGTCGCGCACGCGAGCCAGTCGTCCCAGAGTCTGCGCAGGTCGAAGAAGCCCCGCATGGCAGCTGGAAACTTCCATGCCAGGTCGTCGTGGCCAGTCTCGGCGGCGAGCCGGAAGGCGGCGGTCAGGTTGGCGTATTCGGCGTCGCACCAGGCCAGGGCTTGCTCGTAGCCGGTCAGCGCGAGCGGGTCGGAGGCGATCTGCGCGGGCACGACGGGAGTGTGGCGGCGGCCGGGTACCAGCAGCCCGTCGGCTCGATCAGCGGTATGCAGATACCACGTCAGCATCCGCCGGAGCGCGGAACGGCGGCTCTGGGCAGTCTCGCCGACCTGCGCTTGCTCGGCGGCGTAGGCACGGAGCAGGTCGTGCAGACGGTAGCGGTCCGGCAGGGACTCCTCGATCAGATGCGCACGGGCCAGCAGTCCGAGCAGGCGCCCAGCCTCGGCCTGGCCGATGCCCGCGAGCGCTGCGGCCGCAGACACGCCGATATCCGGTCCAGTGTGCAGGCCGAGCAGGCGGAACATGCGAGCCGCTAGCGGTGCCAGGGTCCTATAGGACCACGAGAAGACCGCCCGGATCGCGGTGGCGTCATCCTCGCCGGCGTCTAGCACGTCCAGGCGGTCACCCGCGGAGAGCTGGCTCGCTAGGTCGGACAGCGCGAGGCGAGGGCTGCTGGCGGCCCGGTCGGCGGCGATCCGCAGCGCCAGCGGCAGATGGCTGCAGCGCGCTGAGATGTCGGCTGCCGCCTGGAGCTCGGCGCTAACCCTCGCGGTGCCCAAGACCGCTGCCAGCAGCAAGGTCGCCTCGCCCTGGGACAGCGGCCCGAGCGTCAGCCGCACCGCGCCGTCGCGTGCAGCCAGCCCGGGCAGACGCTCGCGGCTGGTGACCAGGACCAGCGAGCCGGGCCCGCCGGGTAGCAGCGGTCGCACCTGCTCGGGGTCGGCCGCGTTGTCCAAGACGATGAGCATGCGCTTGCCGGCCAGCAGCGACCGGAACATCGCGGCCTGCTCCTCGACGGCGGCCGGGATAGCCGGCGGGTCGGCACCGAGGGCGCGCAGGAAGCCGGTGAGCGCCTCGGCGGGCTGCATCGGCGGCTGCCGGGGTCCGAAGCCGCGAAGGTCCACATGAAGCTGGCCGTCGGGGAACAGAGCCGCGATCCGGTGCCCGGCGTGTAACGCCAGAGCGGTCTTGCCGACGCCGGCGCCGCCGTCGACCACGCAGATCAGGGCCGCCCTGGCCGCCTGCTCCGCAAGCGCCAGCACCGCGGCGCGCTCTTGTTCGCGGCCGATGAAGACGCCCGGATCACGCGGGAGCTGCCGCGGCCGGGCCGCGGCGAGCACCGCCTGGGGCGGCCTGAGCCTGATGGCGGGCACCTCCTGACGCAGCACCCGTTCGCGCGCCCGTTCCAGCTCCGCGCCAGGGCGGATCCCGAGTTCCTCATCTAGCCGCCGCCGCAGCCGGTCGTACACCGCCAGCGCGGCCGCCTGCTGACCTGCGCCGGCCAGTGCGAGCATCAGCCACCCGTGCGCGCGCTCATCCAGCGGATCGCTGTCGGCGAGCGTCTGCAGGTGATGCAGCGCGCGGTCCGGCGCGCCGACGCCGATCGCGGTCTCAGCGAAATCGGTCACGACCTCCGCGCGGCGGCGGGCAAGGCCGGTCACCGCCGGGTGCGCCGACAGCAGGCCCAGGTCGGCCAGCGGCTCGCCGCGCCACAAGCTCAGCGCCTGCGCGTACATCTCGCAGGCCGCCGCGGTGTCGCCGCGGCGAGACGCCGCCTTGGCACGCTCGGTTAGCTGCTCGAAGGCGATGAGATCAAGCTGCTCCGCCCCGGCATGCAGCCAGTAACTAGTTCCAGCTGAGACCAGGACCCCGTCACGATCCTGCGGCGACCGCCCGGGATCAAGCTGGCGCCGCAGGCGCCCGACCCAGGATTGCACCGTCTTGACCGCCGAATCCGGCGGATCACCGTCCCACAGCGCCGCCACGAACGTGTCACGATGCACCGCGACGTTGTGCCGCGCTGCAAGAAGCCCCAGCACGGCCCGTTGCCTGGCCGGGCCGAGCTCGACGGGCACGCCGCCGCGCGATGCCTCAAGCGGTCCCAGAACGCGCACCCGCACAGCGCCGCTAGCGGCTCGAGCATCACTGGCCCGTGCATCGCCGACCCTCACGCTGGGAGCCCGGTCGCCGGGCTGATCCAGGCTCAGCCCGAGCGCCGCACGTAGTCGCGCGATGGTCTGGAGGCGGGGCCGGCTCGTCCGGCTCTGCTCCAGGTCGCGAACAGCCCCGACGCTGATCTGCGCTGCGATGGCAAGCTGCTGCTGGGTCAGCCCCACGGCGCGCCGCCGGTCGCGGAGCAGCGCCCCGATCGCGCCATCGCCCGACCCAAGGGCGCCGTCGCCCGCTAGCCGGTGTTCACCGCTGATGGCGTTCATCCCTGGGCTCCACGCGTTACCAGCGCCCTTCCGTCCCGGCCGCCTGCACAAACGTAGCCACGGGTTCGCTGGTTAATTCCGCGCCACAGCCAGGTCAAGATCGGTAGAACGAACGGCGGTCTCTCGGATCCGCAGGCGCGAACCTGACCCAGCCGGTACGTTCGTCAGGCGACCCGGCGGGCGCCGGGCCCGGGCAGCGGGGTCACATCTCTAGCGGATTTCAGCACGTGCCCGTCGGCGCACGCGAGCTGAAGCCCGACCTCGGCGCCGCAGTCGCGGTGGGTCAGCACCACAGACGGGCCGCCTGGCCAGCCAGCGTGCTTATCGCCCCAGGCCACCAGGGTTGCCATCACTGGGAACAGGTCAATCCCTTTTTCGGTCAGCCGACATTCGCTCCGCGGCCGCTGACCGGCGTCCTGGTAAGGGACCTTGCGCAGGATTCCCTCGGCTACAAGCCGGGCCAGCCGGTTGCTCAGGATCTGACGGGGCGCACCAGTGCGCCGTTGCATGTCGTCAAACCGGCGTACGCCGTTGAATGCCTCGCGTAGCACGAGGAACGTCCACTTCTCGCCGACGATCGACAGTGCCGCTGCAATGTTGCAGTTCGCGGTGTCGTAGTCGAGTGCCCAGGACTTATACATGGCGACAAGGCTAGGTCTACTTGACAGACTTAGCAACATGCGCCACGCTGAGTTCATGAATAGAACTCTGGATGCGCCGCTCCCGAGCCGGGCCTTCCGGTCCGGTCGGGTCGCGACAGGCCTGTACCTGGTCCGGCCGGGCGGGCCCGAGGATGCCGACCTCATCCGCGAGTTTGTCCGCGGACTGTCTGTTCGCACGCAGTACCTGCGGTTCTTCACCGCGGTGTCATCCCCAAGCCCCAGCTTGCTGAAGGCGCTGGCAGGCGCCGGCGCGAGCCCATCGGACATCCTGCTGATCACCGACGCGCACGGCGCCGTAGTCGGTCACGGCATGGCAGTCGACGCGACCAACGATGGCGTCCCGTGCAGCGACATCGGCCTGGTAATCGCAGACCGATGGCAAGGCCTAGGACTTGGCTCGATGCTGCTGCGCCTGCTGGCTAACCGGGCCCTCGAGCGCGGCGTGGTCGCGCTGGTCCTCGAGGTGCTACACGGCAACACCACGATGCTCGGCCTGATCCACAAGCACTGGCCGGAGGCCATGCGGCAACGCACTCAGGACTCAATTGTGATCACGGCTGTGCTGGCGCACCGCCCGTTCGCTGCGGCCGGATACACCTCCGTGGCCAGCCCGAGTCACGGCAGCCCGAGTCATGGCAGCCCGAACTACCAGGGAGGACATCGTGACCTACGCCGACCAGCAGCCGCGTAACGGGGTCGTCGGCGCCAGGGAACGCACGTATACCTGGGCGGACCCGGCCGTCGCGGCCACGGCTGCGCGGTCGATGTCCGGCGCTGCGTTCTTCGCCGAGCTCACAACGGGACAGCTAGCGAAGCCCCCGGTGGCCGAGACGCTCGACTTCACTGCGACGTCGATTAGCGACGGCGTTGCCCGGTTCGAGCTGGATCCTGCGGAGTTTCATTACAACCCGGTCGGGTCGGTGCACGGCGGCGTCATCGCCACGTTGTGCGATTCCGCCTGCGGCTGCGCGGTACACAGCATGCTGCCGGCCGGTGCTTACTACACCAGTCTCGACCTCAGCGTTAAGTTCCTGCGGCCGGTGACCGCCTCGACCGGACGGCTCGTCTGCGAGGGAACGGTGCTACATCTGGGCTCGCGTTCGGCGCTCGCGGAGGCTCGACTGACCGGACCAGATGGCCGGCTTTACGCCCACGCGACGAGCAGCTGCATGATCTCCCGGCCTCAGCCCGAGTGACCGGTTCAACTGCGAGCCTGGTTAGGAAGCGTATAGCCCGTCGATGATGTCGGCGTACTTGGCGTGCACGACCCGGCGCTTCAGCTTCAGCGTCGGGGTCAACTCCTCGCTTTCAGCCGTCCACTCCATCGGCAGCAGTCGCCAGTACTTGACCTGCTGGACCCGTGCCAGGTGCGAGTTCGCTTGGTCAACGGCCTTGCCGACTTCGGCCAGCACCTCGGGATGGGCTGCCAGCTCAGCCAGCGACTGTGTCTCGATCCCCCGAGCCTTCGCCCAGCCTGGAGCCACGGCTCCGTCCAGTGTCAGGATCGCGACCAGGTAGGGACGCCGGTCGCCATAGGCGAGCGCCTGGCCGACCAGGGGATGCGCGACCAGCAGATTTTCGATCGCAGCCGGCGATATGTTTTCTCCGCCCGCCGTGATGATCAGTTCCTTCTTCCGGTCCAGCACCGAAACGAAGCCGTCGGCGTCGATAGAGCCAATGTCGCCGGTGTGCAGCCATCCGTCGCTATCGATCAGGTCGGCCGTCTGCTCCGGCAGGTTCAGATAGCCCGGCGTGATCGATGGCCCACGCGTAAGAATCTCGCCGTCCTCGGCGATCTTCACCTCCGCCCCCATCACCGGCCGGCCTACCGTTCCCAGCCGGAATGCGGACGGGGTATTCCACGTGAAGGCTCCCGCGGTCTCCGTCATGCCGTAGACATCGAGAACGCGCAGGCCGAGACCGGCAAAGAAGTCACCCACGTCAGACGGCAACGGCGCTGCGCCGCTCAGCGCGATTTCTATCTGATCAAGGCCGAGCAGCTGACGGATCGGCTGGAGCACCGCCGCATCTGCCGCGGCGAACTCTGCAGCGACTTCGTCAGACGTCTGCTCTCCGTACTGGCAGCTCCTTACGTAGCGCAGTCCGACGTCCATCGCCGCGGCGACAGCCGCCCGCTTGGCCTCATCCGGCTCGGCAGCAAGCAGCGCCGTGATTCCCGCCTGGAATTTCTCCCACACCCTCGGAACGCCGAAGAATTGCGTAGGCCGCACCTGACCGACGACGCCGACCAGTTGCGTTGCCGCATCGTGGCAGAAGTACGTATTCCGCGCGTCGCAGATGGCCAGGTAGATGCTGAGCGCCCGCTCGGCTACATGCGCCAGCGGCAGATAGGAGACCCATCGCACGTGCATCGGGAAGTTGCCCGACCGCTGAGCTGCGATCATCACGGCCAGCCCGCTGTGGTGCGTGACGATCACGCCTTTCGGGTGACCCGTCGTCCCGGACGTATACATCAGCGTGACCGGGTCAGCAGGTTTTATCGCCGCGATGCGGCGAGCCACTTCATCGGGAGCTTCAGCCTGACGCTGTCTGCCCAGCGCAAGCAGGTCCGGCCAGCTGAGGTAGAGATCGCCGGGCGGGCGCGCGCCCGCGTCCCTGACGATCACCTTCTTTAGGCCGGGCAGCTGGTCGAGCACCGACTGCCAGCGCGCCAGCTCGCTCGTTCCCTCCAGAACCGCGATCCGCGCATCGCAGTTGGCCGCCTGGTAGCTGATCTGCTCGGCAGCGAGTGTCGCGTAGAACGTCACAGGGACTCCGCCAGCGTGCATGACACCGAGATCGGCGAGTATGTGCTCGGTCCGGTTCGGCATCATGAGCGCGACTCGCTCGCCTTGCTGCAGGCCGAGGGCTACGAAACCAGCCGCCAGCTGCAGTGCAAGCTCCCGCGTCTCGCGCCAGCTGATTGTCTGCCAGGGACCGCCGTCAGAGTCGGAGTAGGCCGGAAGGTCACCGAACTGCTCCGCTGTCGCTGCCAGCACATCGCAGAAGGTCTGTCCGCCGATCAGCGCCTCGATCTCGGCCCGCTGCTTCTGGATCGCACTGTCCTCAGTCACGTCCACGCCTCCGACGGCTGCCTCGGCACATCACCACAGATGCCGCTTCGTAGGCATGGCACCACGTCCGCTTGGCCGACCGCAAGAGCAGGCCTCTGACTACAGGCAACTCATGAGCACACTGCCGGACGTCCGCCTACCCGAGTAACGGACCACCGACCATTCCAAGATCACGGACCAGATTCAGTGAGACGGGACAGTTATGCGTTGCGGTCGGTCACGAGGTCACGGACCGCTTCCCGGATCAGGGAGCCGAGTTCGGTACCGGAAACGTTATCGAAGGCGTCCCCCGCCATGAGCAGCGCGCCGAGTACCGTGCCCAGCGAGCAGGCCATCCGCACCCGATCGCGCAGCGACAGCGACGGATCAGCGAGTGCCTGCCGATACCGCTGCTGGAGGTCGTCATGCTCGGCGTCGTGCTCCTTGCGATGCAGTTTCTCTAGGGCCGCCTGGTTACGCTCGTGCATCAGGAAAATCTTGCGCTGGGCCACCATCTGATCCACCAGCTCGGTCAGCACCGAACCCCAGGTCTGGAGCGTGACCGTCTGGCCAGCCAAGCGCGCGAGCCCCGCCCTGCCGAACTCGTGCAGGCGCGCGTGCAGCGCCATCAGGATGTCTTCCTTGGAGGCGAAGTGGTAGTAGATGGCTGGCTTACTGAGGTGGAGCCGCTCAGCGATCTCGCGCATGGAGGTGCCGTCGAAACCCTGGTCGGTGAACAAGTCCAGGGCAATGTCGAGGATTCTTTCGCGCGTGGATGCGCCGGCCGGGTCGACGTCGCTGTGATCGCGGCTGGACTGATCTTCCCGAGTAGGCGCGCTCGCGGCCGCGAATGCTGCTTCTGACTGCGTCACGGACCCAGTCTAGCGGCGAACAGCATCCTTACCTAACGGTCGGTAAGTAGAAGTGCTACCCTCTTCCTTACCGACCGTTAGGTCAGAGCATTCGCTGAGCTGCCGGAGGATGACCGGAGATGGCTGACACCATGATCGAGGCCGATGGCCTGGTCAAGAGCTACGGTGAGACACGCGCGCTGGCCGGGGTCAGCTTCTCCGTTCCCGTCGGGAGCGTGCTAGGGCTTCTCGGCCCGAACGGAGCCGGGAAAACCACAGCTGTGCGGATCTTGACCACGCTGGCGCTACCGGACGCGGGGCGCGCTCGGGTGGCCGGCATTGACGTCCTCGCCCGCCCGGCCGCTGTGCGCAAGCAGATCGGCGTGGCCGCCCAGGACGCCACCTTGGACGGCCTGCTAACTGGCAGGCAGAACCTTGTGCTGGTCGGCGAGCTGAGCGGCATGCGGACGATTCAGGCCCGGACGAGGGCCACCGAGCTGCTAGAGCTCTTCGAGCTGGCAGATGCCGCCGACCGGGTGGTCAAGGGCTACTCCGGCGGCATGCGCCGTCGGCTGGACCTGGCGGCCAGCCTGCTGACGCGGCCGCCGGTGCTGTTCCTGGACGAGCCGACCACGGGCCTGGACCCGGTAAGCAGGCAGCGAGTCTGGGAAGTGATCAGGGAACTCATTGGCTCCGGCGTGACGGTGCTGCTGACCACCCAGTACCTGGACGAGGCGGACGCCCTGGCTGACCGCATCGTGGTGGTCAATCACGGGCAGGTGATCGCCGACGGGACGCCGCGCGAGCTGAAGGAGCACAGCCGGAGCGCGCACGTCGAGGTCACGCTCGCCGAGCCCGGTCCACAGGCCGCCGGGGTGATCGCTCCACTTGCCGGCGGGCGGGTATCAGTCAGCGCCGACGGGCTGCGGCTCGGCGCTGCCGTGGACAGCGCACCCGGCCTGGCCACCGCCCTGGTACGGGCGCTAGACCAGGCAGGGCTGCTCGTGGACAACATCGAGGTCCGCCAGCCCTCGCTGGACGACGTTTTCTTCGCGCTCACTGGTGCGCATATTCCCGGTGACAAGAACGGATCAGGTCCAAAACATGCGGGCGGGGCTCAGGCTGGCCCGGCAGCGGGCGCATCCGAGCTCGAGGTCGAAGGGGTGCAGGCATGACGCAGGCAATGGCCCAGCAGCCGCGTAACCCAGCCGCGACCAGGCTCATCGCCGAAAGCATTGCCGAGCGGGCCAGCAACGTGGTCTCGATGACGCGCCGGAACCTGGTGCACATCTTCCGGGAGCCGATGCAGCTCTCCGACGTCACGATCCAGCCGGTGCTGTTTACGGTTCTCTTCATCTACATCTTCGGCGGCGCGATCCCGATCCCCGGCGGCAGCTACAAGGACTTCATCCTGGCCGGGCTGCTCGCGCTGAACCTGACCACGTCCACCATGGGCACAGCGGTGGGTTTGGCGACCGACCTGCACGAGGGGATCATCGACCGATTCCGGGTGCTGCCGATGTGGCGGCCCGCGGTGCTAGTTGGCCGTTCCCTGGCGGACTTGCTGACGGCCTGCCTATGCGCCCTCGTTGTCGCCGTCACCGGGCTAGCAGTCGGCTGGCGAACCAGCGCGGGCCCGTTGCCGATCATCGGAGGATTCGCCTTGGTGCTGTTCTTCGCTTACGCGCTGTCGTGGATCGCGGCATGCGTCGGGCTCAGCAGCAAGAGCCCGGAGTCGGCTGCTTCGTTCGGATTCATCGTCCTGTTCCCGCTCGCGTTCGTGTCCAACGCGATGGTGCCGACCCAGCACATGCCCGGCTGGCTGCAAGCCGTTGCAGACTGGAACCCGGTCAGCGCCGTAACCGCGGGGGCACGCCAGCTCTGGCACAATCCGAACCCCTCCGGGTCGATCAGTGCCTGGCCGATGCAACACCCCATCGAAGCGTCACTGGCGTGGTCGGTGCTGATCCTCGCACTGGCGGCCCCACTCGCGGCACGCATCTTCAGGCGCCGGACAACCGAATAGCAGTCATTCGAGCCACCCCGCCGCATATGTGCGCCACCTGTACCTGCGCGGAAAGCCCGGCCGCAACGCGGTCGTCACGCGAGGGTCGGCGTCGCAAGGCGCGGTGAACAAGTGCCGCGCCTTGTCGGCCTCGGTGGGACGGGACAGCCGCGGCTGTCCCGTCCCAGTGAATCTGATCTCTTGTCTCAGTGAAGTTGGCCCAGCCGAAGGTTTGCCTCACTGAATCTGCGCGGAGCGTCGTCGTCCAAGACCTCGGCCATGATGGTTACGAGCTTGGCATCGTCGCCCGCGTGACGTACTCGCCGAACTCCGGCTCGCGATGTCGGGTCACCAGCGGACTCGCGAGCACGGGAGGCGGAGCTCAGGTAAATCTGGTCTGATGACGACTGGCTCCGCCTCGCGGGCGGCGGCGAACAGCCGTTGTCGCTGACCGGCTGCCGGGGACCTTCGAGGACCATGACGTTGTCGGTCCGCAAGGCGACTCGCGTCGGGAGATAGCCCGCTCGATGCGGCAGAACGGCACTCCTAACCGGCGGGCTCGGGCAGCCTCATAGCCGCGATCTCAGCACGTCGATCTCGCACCCCGGTCGCCACGGGTCGAAGCCGTGCTCGACCAGCCAGCGGACCGCCCCCAGGCATCGCAACGACGACCACGCCCGTATGACGTCGAGGTCGACGTCGGTGCCGTAGCCGACGACGACGTCGCCAAGGTGCTCCTGGTGTCCGAGTGTCAAGCTGGCGAGGTCGAACAGGGCATCGCCCTGGCCCGCCTCGGACCAGTCGACCACGCCAGTGATCTTGTCACCGTCGACGAACACGTGGGCGACCTGCAGGTCGCCGTGCGTGAACACCGGTGTCCACGGCCGGAGCGCAGCCTCGGCAACCCGGCGGTTGCGCGTGACCACGTCGGCGGGAAGGACGCGGTTCCTAACGAGCCACTCGCATTCGCCGTCGAGGCGCGATGCCAGCTCGTCCAGGTGCGATGCCACCTCGTCGAGCCTCCGGCCGGGCCATGGCGGCAGCGGCGCGTCGTGCAGCATCCGTGCGGCAGCACCCGCGGCGGCCCACGCCGCCGACGACGCAGTAGACGGCTCGCCGAGGCGGCCGAGCGCCGACCCCGGGAGGGCGGCGAGCGCGAGCACGGGCGGCTTGCGCCACAAGACCTCCGGAGTCGGGATCGGCGCCCTAGCCATCGCCTCGACCTCGACGTCGGTGCGCGTCTGATCAGCGTCGATCTTCAGGAACACGTCGCCGACGCGCACGGTCGCGCGCTCGGGATGGGCAACGACGACCTCGACCTCATCCACGTCGGTCATTGTCGCGGGATGACCGCCGACTGTCGCCGGGTTATCGCGCGCGACAGCGCGGCTGACCCCGTCCCTCGGCCAGGCGGCCTCGGGCGCGACACCGACCGCTGACAGGTCGGTTTTCGGGACGTTCAGCCCTGGCGCGAAGGTCCGCACCGGGCGACGTTCTTTATGCGCTAGAGGCCACTATCTTGCTCCGGCGTATGGCCGACGGCTCTGGGAAAGGGAGTTGGGTCGTGGCACGGTGAACGCTCGATCTCATTCGTCTGATCGGGCCTGGACGGCTCCCGGTAAGGTCTGGCGGGATCGGTGGGAAACCCTCCATCCGTCCAACGCCGTGGCGCGTTCCGGCGTCCTAGGGGCATGAACACCCTGCGCGTCGGCGCGACGGGTGCCGCCCTGCTGGCCCTGGCCTTTGCGACGGCCTGTGGCACCTCGAGCCCGTCGGCGCACTCGTCCAGCGCCACGCCCATCTCGACGCCCAGCGGCAGCCCGCAGGCTCTGGTCCACCCCAGCTTCGCGGTCAGTGACGTGAGCTTCGTGTCGACGCAGCGCGGCTGGGTGCTGGGCTCCGGGCAGCTGCTCACGACCGACGACGGTGCGCTGAGCTGGACGGCGCTTCCAGCACCCCCGGCCGGGGTGACCCACCTGCGGTTCGCCAGCTCCTCGGACGGCTACGCGTGGAGCACCGGCGGCGCGTTGTGGGTCACGACGGACGGCGCGGTGAGCTGGCAGCCCGGCCTGCTCGGCCAGGTGCTCTCGCTGGAGACCGCGGCCGGCTGGGTCTGGGCCATCGCCGGTCCGCAGCCCTACCCGTACGTCTGGCGCGCCCAGGTCGGCAGCACCGCCTGGGCGGATCTCGGCCTGACCCCGGACCGCACTGCCACCCTGCTCGTACACGGGCCGACGGCCTACGTGGCCGGCCAGGAGGGCGCCGGGCCCGTTCCGCCCTCGGTCAACGTGTACACAGGGATCCAGGCCGGCCTGCACCAGGCCGTGCCGTGTCCCGTCCCGCTGCCGGTGCCGTACACCGCGCTGGGTGCCTCCACCGACGGCAGCCTTGTGCTCGTCTGCGACGTCCAGGGCCAGTCGTCCGAGTACGACCAGGCATACGTCTCCACGGACGAGGGGTCGAGCTGGACCGCC
>JASHSZ010000178.1 GCA_030040815.1 Streptosporangiaceae bacterium | reverse complement strand
CGCCGACCGGCGGCTGGTGCCGGGCGAGGCGGGCGCCGGCGGGTACCGGCGGCTGACCACCGAGCCAGGTGAGCCGCGCCCTGTGCGCGACGAGCTGACCGCCGGTAGCCTCCCCGACGGCTGGTGGCGATCCGCGACGCCCCTGCTGGCCATCGCGCACCTGTCCGATACGCACGTGATGGACCATCAGTCGCCGGGCCGGGCGGAGCTCATGGACCGGTATTCGGATCCGGACTCACCGAGCCGCGCCGCCGTCGGCATCATCGGCACCTACCGGGCCCAGGAACTGTTCACCTTTCAGGTGGCCGAAGCGATGGTGCGGGCAGTCCGCGATTCCGGCGGCGCGCCGGTATCCGGCGCGCCGTTGGACTTCGCCGTGGTGACCGGCGACGCCACAGACAACTGCCAGCTGAACGAGCTGCGCAGCTACATCCGGCTGCTGGACGGCGGCCTGGTGGTGCCCGACTCCGGCGACCTACAGCGATACGAGGGCGTCGCCGCGCCGGGCGTCGAGGACGAGCGGTACTGGCATCCGGAAGGCGGCCCGCCCGACCTGCCGCGGACCCGGTACGGGTTCCCGGACGCGCCCGGCGTGCTGACCGCGGCCCGTCGGCCGTTCCGTGCCACGGGCCTCGGCATGCCCTGGTACGCGGTGCACGGCAACCACGACAACCTGCTGCAGGGCACCGTGGCTCCGGAAGGCTGGCTGCGGCAGTTTCCGATCGGCGAGGTCAAGTTGGTCACCCCGCCCGACGACATCGACGGCGGCATGCTGGTCGCGCGGTTCGAGGGCGGGGAGGCCGAGGCGCTGGCCGACCTGGCTCGCGGCGTACGGCTCACGGTCACGCCGGACTCCGGCCGGGCCACGGTGACGCGGGCCGATCACATCAGCGAGCACTTCCGGTCGGCCGGAGCGCCGGCCGGTCACGGCTACACCCAGCGCAACGTCGCGGACGGCACCGCGTACTACGCGTTCGACCACGGCGCGATCCGCTGCGTGGTGCTGGACACCGTGAACCAGCATGGCGGCTGGCAGGGCTCGATCGACGAGACCCAGCTGCGCTGGCTCGAGGCTGAGCTGCTGGCCGCCGCCGCCAGGCCGGTCGTGCTGTTCAGCCACCATCCGCTGGAAACCCTTGTGAACGACGTCCGGCCGCCGGGCGCCGACCGCCGCGTGCTGGCCGGAGAGCTGAGCGACACGCTGCTCGCGCACCCGTGCGTGGTGGCATGGCTCAACGGGCACACGCACATACACGCCGTGACTGCCATCACCGGCCCGGACGGCACCGGTTTCTGGCAGATCACCACCGCGTCGCACATCGACTGGCCGCAGCAGGCGCGGATCGTGGAGTTTCTGGCGACCCAGCGGAGCCTGGTGATCGGCTGCACGGTGATCGACTCGGCGGCGCCGGCCAGCTATCAGGCCGACCGACCCGCCCAGGGCCGCACGGACCCGGTCGGACTGGCTGCGCTGGCCCGCGAACTCGCCGCTAACGACTGGCAGATACGCGACCGCATCACGGCTGACGGCGGCGCGGGAGCGGGCCTCGCGCCGGACCGCAACGTCCTGCTGCCGGTCGACTGGCCTCGGGCGGCCGGGCAGCAGCGGCTGGCCTAGCGGCGTCGGCTCCGTTCCCTCCCTCGCCCGGCAGGCGCTCAGCTCGCCGCGTCGTTCACGAGCTGGTGCAGGATGCAGTCCTGCCAGCTCCCGGCGATCTTGAGGTAGCTGGGTGCCAGGCCTATCCGAACGAATCCGGTGCGGGCGAGCACGCGCTGGGACGGCACGTTGTGCACCAGCGTGTCCGCCTGGATCCGGTGCAGGCCGAGCTCGGCAAACGCCAGCCGGACGACGTCGCGCACGGCCGCGGTCGCCAGCCCCCGGCCGCCAGAACCCTGGTCCAGCCAGTAACCCAGACTGGCGGACTGGAATGCGCCGCGGACGATGTTGTTGAGGTTGACCCGGCCGACGACCTCGCCGACCTCGTCGACGATCACGCACGGCAGGGTCCGGCCGTGCGCGTGCTCGGCCAGCATCGCCTGGATAGCCACGCGCTGGCCCGCCTCAGAAAAGTGCGCTTCTGCCCGGGCGGGCTCCCACGGGGCGAGGAAGTCGCGGTTGACCCTAGCGAGATGGGCCAGGACGGGCGCGTCGTCGGGCGTGATCAGACGGCAGGCGGGCACCGCCTCATTGTCCCGTGGGCTGCTCGCTGCTGGGCACCGGGACGTCCGGCTCGGCGGCCGCCGCGGCAGCCGCCTGCGCCAGGAAGCTCCTCGCTAGGCTGAACGCCTCCCCCACCGGCCGGTCCGCAAGCTGTTGCTGGTAGGCCTGGTAGCGGTCCAGCTCCCACTCCTGGGCACGCAGCGGCAGCGTGCCGACCTCGGGGCACGGGAGCCTGCGCCATGTCCAGGTCGCGATCTGATCCCTGGCCCTGCTTCGGCGCCGCGCCGCCGTCACGAAGTCCACGTGGTCGATGTCATGGCCCATGTGGTTGCGGACGAAGCGCAGGCCGCCCAGCGTGTGCTCGATCACCTGGCGGTCTTGCACCGCGGCCAGCACCTGGTCATAGGCGTCGGGGTGATAGCGGACCATGGTCGCGTCGACGATGGTGACCCACCACACGGCCTCGCCGATCACCGTGATTGCCCGGGCCCCGTCCCACTCCTTGACCCGCGGCAGGCGGTCGATGGTCTCGACCATCGCAGCGAACGACCAATCCAGCGCGCTCTGTTCGCCGACCGGGTACTTCGCCCTGGCGCGATTCCAGGCCACGCGGCACCGGCTCGAGCAGAACCTGCCGTGCTCACGCCGCGGCACGAACGACTTGCCGCACTGGTCGCAGGCCCGGGCATCCGCCATGACCGTCAGGTTACGCGTAACCTGACGGTCACCGTGGCCCGCTGGCGCCCGCACGCTCGACCCCGCCACAGACGGTCTGTTACGCCTGCGCCGAGGGTGCGACCCCGGCCTCGAGCCCGACGAGCCGCAGCAGGCCGCCGACGGAGCGGAGGACGTGCGGGGCACCCGCGGCGACCAGCGCCTCCCGGCTCGCCGATCCAGACGTGACGCCGACCACGAGGCCCGCGCCGGCCCGCAGCCCGGACTCCACGTCGGCCGCCGTGTCGCCGACGACGGCAAGCTCGCTGACCGCGCCGCCGTGCAGCCGCAGCAGCGCCGTCAGCGGCAGGTCCGGCCACGGACGGCCGCGGCCGGCGTCGGCAGGGGACAGGGCGAGGTCGATCAGCGGCCGCCAGCCGAGCGCGTCCAGCACAGCGTCCCTGGTGACCGGCGCGAACCCGGTGCACAGGCAGACTTTGATTCCGGCCGCACGCAGCGCCGTGATCGTCTCGACGGCGCCCGGCAGAGGCGTCACCAGTCCCGCCCGCACGGACTCGCCGTAGTTCTGCTCGAAGACCTGATTGCCGCGCTGCGCCCGGTCCTCGCTGCCGAGCAGGTGGCGGAAAACCTCGATCTTGGACTGGCCCATGGTGTCCTGCACGTACGCGATCGCCTCGGCGTACCCAGGCGCGCCAGGGGTCAGGCCAAACTCCGCGGCCGCCGCCCGGAACGCCGCCAGCACGCTGCCGTCGTCCGCGACCGTCGTGCCCGCCATGTCCAGGCAGGCCACCGTGATCCGGTCCATGACTCTCCTCAGTCCAGGCTCGGCGTGGCTCACGCAGTGGTCGCGAACGTCTCCTCGGCGATCGCCGGCGCGCACGTCATGCCGCGCCCGCCGGCGCCGGTCACCAGCACGACGCCAGGCGCCGCCGGTGACCTGTGGTACAGCTCGGTGCCAGTGACCTGGCTGTACACCCCGGCCCAGCGGCGCCGCACCGGCGGCAGCGGGGCGCCGAGTAGCAGCTCGGCCCGGCTGCGCAGGTGATCGTAGGGTTGCTCGTCGACATCGAAGTGGAAGGGCTCGTCGTAGCTGTGAGTGTCCCCGATGGTCAGGCTGCCGTCCAGGCGCTGCACCAGCAGCAGTTGCGCGGCGGCGGCGGCGGCGACTGGGGCCTGCGGTGCCAGCCTGGCCCGGCCGGGCAGATCGTAGGCCGGGTAGTAGCGCAGCGAGTCTCCGTCCGCAACCGACGTCGTCAGCCGGGCGGAAAGCGGCTCGGTCTGCAGCATTTGAAGCCTGACCCGCTGCACCGGCGGCGGCTCAAACGCAGCCAGGTGCGGCCCGGCAATGCCGGTGTGCGCCGCGCCCGGGCACAGCACCACGACATCACCGTGGTGCCAGGTCCCGGCGTGGTCCCGGACCGCGTGCGGCGCGACTGCCACCGCCTCCCGGCCGGGCTGCCAGTCGTAGCCCGGGCCAGTCCTGGTCAGGTAGTCCAGGAACGCACTGGGCACAGATCGCGGCTCGACTATCGCGTCGCGGCGGCACAGCAGCGCGCCGGTGAACTCGCCGCGCAGCGCGGGGTTGAGCTGCACGGCGGTGCGCTGGTCGAGCAGCTCGAATCCTCGCTCGGCGGCGTCCGGCCTGGCGGCCGCATCCTTGAGCAGGGCAAGCTCCGCGTCGTCGGTCGCCAGGGTGAGCGAGCCAGCTGGCCGGAAGCCAGCCGCCGGGACGAGCTCGGCCAGTTCCTCCCAGAGCGTCCTGGCACGCTGGGCGAGAGCCAGCTCGGGACCGGGAGCCCGGCCACCGATCCAGACAAGGCCGAAGTTTCGCACGGTGGCGCCGCGCGGCGCCGCCTCCCGCTCCAGGTGGACCACATCCAGACCGCGGCGACGGGCCTGCACCGCGTGCATTATGCCCAGCACACCGCCGCCAACGATGACAACACGGTCCACAGGCAATCCCCTCAGCAGCCGTAGTGCGCCCTCGTCAGTCAATCGCCGTGCGGTTAACGGCCGGTGAACTGGGAGCGGCTGGATCGTGACCGGGCACTGGCCGCGATCCCGCGGCACTGCGTCGTGCGGGAACGCAGCACCGCTGCCGCGCGGCAATTGCGTCAGGCGACGTAGGTGCCTTTAGCCGGGAGGGTGATGACGAGCCCGCGCTGGCGCAACTCTTCCACCGCCCGCCGCGCTGTCCCGACTGCCACCTGGTAGTCCGCTGCGAGATCGCGCTCCGCGGGCAGCCGCGCTCCGGTCGGCAGTTCGCCGGCCTCGATCCGCGCCGCGATATGGTCCGCGACGCCGACGTAGACATACACCGGCCCAAGCGCGGCCGCGTCGAACCTCGGCACCTTCGCCACGAAGGAGACCCTAGAACGCCCGTGAACTGCCCAAAGAGTCAGGACGCGGTCTACTGCTGCATAGCGCTCTACAGTGCGCTAGGCTGTTCTGACGGCGTGCGGCCGCCGGGCCGCGCGCCGGCCACGCCAACCGGCAGACAACCAACCGGCAGAAAGGCAGCGCGGCCACGATGACAGCTAACGCCGGAGCAGGCGCCGCGGATGACCATGCGCAGCAGCGGCCCACGGACTACCAGCCCGCGGTCCATCCGGTCGTGAGCCGACCGATGGAGAGCACGCGCACGGTCCGGAGCGACGCGTCGACGCTCGCTGACCTGCAGTTGCACTGGGGCAGCGCCTACGAGATCGGGCTCGACGGCGACATCTGGTCGGCGACGTTCCGCGGCACGGCCGACGAACTGCGCGCGCACACCTGTATGGAGCTGCGTGTGCTGATCCGCGCGGACTATGCCTACCGGCAGCAGGCCGGTCCTGCCCGGCACCTGCCCACCGCGGCCGACCCGGACCAGCGCGGCGAGGACCACCCCGCCGGGCGGCCCGGCTCGGCTGGCGACGGTGTGATCAGGGGTGCGCGGATGTCGCTCTGACCTGGTGCGGTGCCGACCGCAGAGATCCGCCCAGCGGCTGCGCTGAAACTGGGCGCGCCGCCCGCCGGGCCCTAGGCTGGTTGCACGCCCAGCAACCGGAGGCATGGAGTGGCTCACGTCCTTGGCATCGACATCGGCGGGACTGGCATCAAAGCCGCACCCGTGGACACCGCGACCGGCGAGCTCACTGCCGAGCGGCAGAAGCTCGCGACGCCGCACCCGGCCACGCCCGACGCCGTCATTGAAGTCGTGGCTCAGCTTGTTCACGCGTTCGACTGGACAGGCCCCGCTGGCGTCACGTTCCCAGGGGTCGTCGTGGACGGTGTCATTCACTCCGCAGCCAACCTCGACCACGCCTGGATCGGCGTTGACGCCGTCAAGACGATCGAGGCGGGCACCAGGCTGGCCCCTACCGTCCTGAACGACGCGGATGCGGCGGGCGTCGCCGAGATGCGCTTCGGCGCGGGCAAGGGCGTCGGCGGCACCGTTCTTCTGCTGACATTCGGCACCGGGATCGGCAGCGCGCTGTTCACCGACGGGGTGCTGGTGCCCAACACGGAGTTCGGGCACCTCGAAGTCCGCGGTAAGGACGCCGAGCGGCGCGCGTCGGAGCTGGCTCGGGAGGAGCACGGCCTGAGCTGGGATGCCTGGGCCGGCCGGGTGGACGAGTACCTGTCCCACGTGGAAGCTCTGCTGTCACCGGGACTCATCATCATCGGCGGCGGCATCAGCCGCAAAGCCGACAAATTCCTGCCACTGCTGACCGGACTGCGCGCCGAGGTTGTGCCAGCCGCGCTGCTGAACGAGGCCGGAATCGTGGGCGCGGCCATGGCTGCCGACGCCGCCGACCCGCGCCACGCGACGGTACACGTGTAGGGCAGGTACGGCGCTACAGCGCAGCGCGGCCGGTATCGCCGCCGAACGTGTCCGGCCCGCCAGCGGGCCCTTTTTCTAGCTGATCCGGCTCTGCGGATGGTCCCGGCGGGCCGGGCAGCAAACCTGTCGCGCCTGGCGCCGGCGGCGGCTGGCCAACCAGGCCCAGTCCGGCTACCGCCACCGCCGGGTAGCCACGCTGGCGGCGGTCCCTGAGGACCCCGACCAGTTCGATGCCGCCCGCAACCGCTGCCGCGGCCAGCGGCCAGAAGGCCAGCGCGCCGTGCGAGCCGAGCGAGATCGGCGCGCGCAGGAGCGTGCCTAGCTTGCTGGTGGCGAGTAGGTGGTTGAATCCTGGCTGGCCGGACTCCTGAGGTCCGAGCCACTGCATGAGGAAGGCCGCGCCGGTCGCGCCGATCACGATTCCCGCCATCGGCACCGGACCGTAGCGCCGCACCCCGAACAGGTAGCCGAGCAATCCGATCAGCACCCCGCCAATCAGCGCGAGCAGGCAGTACCACCCGTCCGCGGCTATGAACGCGCTGGTCTCGGGGTTGATCGCATACGCGGTCGGCGGGTTCAGCGTAGACACCTGGTACACGACCCGCGGCGCGGCGGCCGCCCAAACCAGACCCGCCGCCAGCCCGACCACCGCGCTGGCGACGACAATGAGGCAGGCAGCGATCACCGCGTGGCGCTGTGCCGGGCTGCCGGGGGGCGAGAAGATGTCAGTCATGGCTTCGTAGCAGCGTATTGGACCGGGCGGTAAAACCCGACGGCGGCCGCCGTAATGCCGTGCTCGCACGGTGCGGAGCACAGCCATGATGACCGGAACGCGCCGACCGGTGGCCGGTCTGCGTCTGGTAGCCTCACGTCGCGATAGGACTCAAATGCCAGCTTCGCCGGATGAGAGATACCGATGATCGAGGTCAGAGATCTCACCAAGCTATTCGGCAACAAGGTAGCGGTCGATCACTTGTCTTTCTCGGTCCAGCCAGGACGGGTGACGGGCTTCCTCGGGCCCAACGGGGCGGGAAAGTCCACGACCATGCGCGTGATCGTCGGGCTCGATCATCCCACCAGCGGCTCGGCGACAATCGACGGTAAGCCGTACGCCAGTCTGCCCAATCCACTACGAATTGTCGGTGCCGTGCTCGAGGCAAAGTCTGTGCATACCGGTCGTAGCGCCCGTAACCATCTGCTGTTCCTGGCCCAGACGCAGGGCATTCCGTCCCGCCGGGTCGACGAGATGCTGGACCTAGTTGGGCTGCGCGACGTCGCCGGCAAGCGGGCCGGCAGTTACTCCCTTGGCATGAGCCAGCGACTCGGCGTGGCGGCCGCGCTGCTCGGCGACCCAGAGGTGCTGCTGCTGGACGAGCCAGTGAACGGACTCGACCCCGAGGGCGTGCTGTGGATCAGGAACCTGATGAAGCAGCTCGCCAGCACGGGCAAGACGGTGCTGGTATCCAGCCACTTGATGAACGAGATGGCCGTCACGGCCGATCACATCATCGTCATCGGCCGTGGCAGGCTGCTCGCGAACGCCAGCACCGCGGAGGTGATCGCCCGCGGGTCCGGCCAGTCGGTGCTGGTCCGCACCCCGGACGCGGACAAGCTGACAGCGCTGATCACCGCCGCCGGCGGCGGCGTCGTGCCAGGCAGCAACGGAGGCCCTGCCCGAGACCCAGACGACAAGACGCCGGTGCTGACCGTAACCGGGGTTCCTGCCGCCCGGATCGGCGAGCTAGCCGCGTCCGCGTCGATCGTGCTGCACGAGCTGACCCCGCAACTCGCCAGCCTCGAGGAAGCATTCCTCGAGCTCACCTCTGACAGCCTCGAGTTCGGCCACCGGGACACACAAACGCCGGTCCGAGCCACCGATGGGAGCGTCCGATGAGCGTCACCGGAGGTCTAGCGCCGCGCTCTGGCGAGGTTTCCATCCCAACAAGCCAGCGCGGCCGCCCGGCCGGATTCGGCCATCTGCTGCTGGCTGAGTGGACCAAGCTCCGATCCGTGCGTTCGACGCCGTGGTCGCTCTTCATCTTCGTGCTTGCCTCGATCGGCCTCACGGCGCTCTTCTGCTGGCTCACCGTGCACGCCATCCAGTCGGGCCGGGCGCCACGGCGCGGCGCCGACCTGGTTGCCGACCCCGTAGATTTCATCCTCGGCACCGGTCTCGGCCTCGGCCAGCTGGCGATCTGTGTGCTCGGCGCGCTGACGATGACCACCGAGTACTCGACCGGGGTCATCCGCGCCTCGCTGCTGGCCGTGCCCAAGCGCGTGCCGGTGCTCGTGGCCAAGTGCGTGGTCTTCGCGGCCCTGGTCTTCGTACTGGCCGAGATCGTCGCCTTTGGCTCGTTCTTCCTCGGCCGGTCGTTTGTGCACCCGCTCGTCTCGGTGTCGCTGAGTCAGCCCGGCGTGACCAGGGCTGTCATCGGCGCAGGGCTATACCTGACGGTGCTCGGCCTGTTCTCGCTCGCGATCGGGGCGTTGATCCGGCACACCGGTGGCGCGATCGCCATCGTGATCGCGCTGGTTCTGGTGGCACCTGGGTTGCTGAGCCTGCTCGACTCCTATACCTGGGGCGCGCACATTCACGCCTGGTTCCCGACCGTGGCCGGTGACTACATCACCGCCGCGCACCAGCAGGCGAACCAGCTGCTGTCGCCGTGGCAGGGCTTCGGCGTGTTCTGCGGCTGGACCGCGCTGCTGCTCATTGCCGGCGGGTATCTGCTCCGGCGGCGCGACGCCTGACCTCAGTCCGCCAGCTCCGGACGAACCGCGAGCACCTGCTCGTAGGCGCGGGTGATGTCCGCGCGGTCGGCTGGCTCGGCCACGGTCGCGGCGCTGAGCCGCTCGATCATGGCGGCCTGGTCAAGCAGGACCTGGCGATCGCGCGCCGTCGTGGTCCGCTCCATGACCTTCGCGAGGGCACTGAGCTGCCTGATCATCACGGCAGGCATGCCCGCGGCGGCCTGGCGCACCTTCTCGAAGGCCCGCTGCACGAGCCGTTCCCAGGTTGTCTCGGTGACGATGACGCGGACCACCTCACCGGAGTCCCGGTAGACCCTGGTTGGCTGCCACCGGCCGGTCACCTTATACAGGCTGTCGCCAATCCAGTCGATGCAGGTCAGTGCCGTAAAGGTATCGTTGACGGCAGGCGACAGCGCCCGGATGCCTATCTCGACGAGCTGGTCTATGCCGAACGAGACGTCCTGGGCCAGCGTCCGGTAAGGACCAGTGACGTGTGCGCGGGCTAGTTCCTCCGCCACGGCGCTGGCCGCCTCGGCCGGCCATACCGCCGCGTACTGCTGACCAGCAACGATGAAGTGGCCGGGCCGGAACAGCACGTGGATCACGGCGTCCACTTCGGCGGCGATGCCGACAAGCATCCCGCGCTCGACGTACTGCAGGTAGCCGCTTCGGGGCGCCGGCACGACACCGCCCTTGCCCGCCATATCCGCGATCAGGGCGGTGGCCTGCTCAACACCCGCACCCTCGACGGCGTCGCCGACCTGCAGGTCGATCGCCTTCTGCAGCTCGGCGGCGATGCTCGCGATGACCTCTGGGAGCTGGATCTGAAGCGAGATGTGGTGCAGGAAGTAGATGAGCACCGCCATGTCGGCCAGCGTGAGCGCGAGCGTCACGGTCACGCTGATGTGCGGCACGAAGGTCCCGTGCGAGCCCTGCCCGACTGAGCCCAGCGTCAGCACCGCGTACACGAAGGTTGCCACGAAGGTGCCGAGCGTGATCTGCGTCCCGCGGTCCCGGATGAAGTTGCGCAGCATGCGCGGGCCGAACTGAGTCGAGGTCAGGGTCAGCGCGACGATCACGATGGAGAACACCACGCCGACCACGGTGATCACGGCGGCGGCAATCGCCGTCAGCACCGTCCGGGCCACGTCCGGGCCGCCGCTGATAGCCCAGCCCGGCGGGCTGAACACGCCGTCGTAGGAGGCACGGTCCAGCGCGTACGTGCAGGCGAACAGGATGGCCGCGGCCACGACCTCGATCGCCGGGACCAGCCACAGGTTGGTCCGGAGCACCTCGCTGCGCCACTCTGACTCGCGCAGCAGCCTGCGCAGCTGGCTGTGCCGCCGGCGCCGTCGACCCTCGAGCACGATGAGCCCCCCATGACTGGTCTGGAGGCCGGCCAGGCCTGCCTCGCGGCTCACCCAGGGTCTTGATCGTACCTGGCCAGTGGTCGGCAGCCTGCCTCGCGGCGCGGCACGGGTCAGGCAGGCCGCGTCGCCGGACGCCGAGCCGACGACCAGTCAGGCGGCCGAGAGCGAGCCGACACAGGCAGGGCCGAGCAACTGCTTGAGGTCGGCGAGCAGGGACGGAGACGGCTTGACGCGGAGCTTGGAGTCGAGGCGCAGCACCTTAACCCGGCTGCCAGAGATGATCCGCAAGTGCACCTCTATCGGCCCCGGATGGGTGCGCAGCACCTCCTTGAGCCGTTCCACCACCGGCGGGATGCACCGGGCCTCGGGGATCGACACCACGAAAGGGCCGGTGTCGCCGACGGTGACATCCGGCGTGTTCACCTCCATCGCGACCAGCTTCGGCACCTCCTCGCGCCGGTCCAGTCGCCCGCGGACGACCACGATGGCGTCGTCGACGACCTGGCTCATGCACTGAGCGTAGGTGGCCGGGAAGAACAGCACCTCGATGGCGCCTTCCAGGTCCTCCAGCGTCGCAGCCGCCCAGGTACTCCCCTGCCTGGTCACCTTGCGCTGCACTCCGGACAGGATGCCGCCGACGGTGACGACCTGGGTGTCCCGCTCGGCGCGCGGGCCGCGTTCGAGTTCGTCGTCCGCGGAGCTCACGAGCTGGGCCAGCGAGCAGTCCGTGACGGCGCCGAGGACGTGCTCGACGCCCAGCAGCGGATGGTCTGAGACGTAGAGTCCGAGCATCTCGCGCTCGAACGCCAGCAGCGTCGGCTTGTCCCACTCCCCGTCGGGAATCGGCACGTCAAAACTCACGTCACCGGCCGGGTCGTCGCCGAACAACGAGTCCTGGCCGATCGCCTCGTTCCGCTTGACGTCGATGATTGCGTCAACGGCCTGCTCGTGGATGAGCACCAGCCCGCGCCGCGGATGCCCGAACGAGTCAAACGATCCCGCCTTGACCAGCGACTCGATCACGCGTTTGTTGCAGACGTTGACGGGCACCTTCCGGAGGAAGTCGGAGAAGCTGGTGAACGCTCCCTTCGCTGTGCGCGCCGCCACGATGGAGTCCACGACGGCGGTGCCGACGTTGCGGACCGCCGCGAGCCCGAACCTGATGTCGGGGCCGACCGCGGTGAAAATCGCGGTGGATGCGTTGACGTCCGGTGGCAGCACCTTGATGCCCATCCGGCGGCACTCATTGAGGTACAGCGCGGACTTGTCCTTGTCACCGGCCACCGAGGTCAGCAATCCAGCCATGTACTCGGCTGGGAAGTTCGCCTTGAGGTAGGCGGTCCAGTACGAAATGAGCGCGTACCCGGCCGCGTGCGCCTTGTTGAAGGCATACCCGGAGAACGGGACCATGACGTCCCAGATCGTCTTGATCGCCGCGTCGGAGTACCCGTTAGCCTTCATCCCGGCCGCGAACGGCTCGTACTCGGCGTCCAGGATCTCCTTCTTCTTCTTACCCATGGCCCGGCGCAGCAGGTCGGCTTTCCCGGGCGAGTAGCCGGCCAGCCGCTGGGCCGCGAACATCACGTCCTCCTGGTAGACCAGCAGGCCGTAACTCTCGCCGAGCACATCAGCGAGCGGCCCGGCGAGCTCTGGGTGGATGGGCGTCACCTGAGCCCGACCGGTCTTGCGATCGGCGTACACCGGGGCGCTGGCCATCGGGCCGGGCCGGTATAGCGCGTTCACCGCAGAGATGTCACCGAACTTGTCTACCCGCATCGACCGCAGCAGCGCCCGCATCGGCCCGCCCTCGAGCTGGAACACACCCAGCGTGTCGCCGCGCGCCAGTAGCTCGTACGCAGGCTTGTCGTCGAGCGGCAGGTGGTCCAGGTCGATGTCGATGCCGCGGTTGGCCTTGATCCCGGCCACCGCGTCCTCCAGCACGGTGAGGTTGCGCAGTCCGAGAAAGTCCATCTTGAGCAGGCCGATGTCCTCGCACGCCGGATAGTCGAACTGGGTGATGATGGCCCCGTCGGCCTCCCGCCGCCACACCGGAATGTGGTCAATCAAGGCCTCGCTGCTCATGATCACGCCCGCCGCGTGCACGCCCGGCTGGCGGATCAGCCCCTCGAGCCCGCGAGCGGTGTCGAGGATCTGGCGCACCTCCGCCTCGGCCTCGTACAACGCCCGCAGCTCGGCCGCCTCGCCGTAGCGCGGGTAGTCGCGATCAAAGATGCCGGACAGCGGGATGTCCTTGCCCAGCACCGCGGGCGGGAAGGCCTTGGTGATCCGGTCGCCGAGCGCATAGGGGAAGCCGAGTACCCGCGCGGCATCCTTCACCGCGGCCTTGGCCTTGATGGTCCCGTACGTCACGATCTGGGCAACCCGGTCATCGCCGTACTTCTCCGTGACGTACCGGATGACGTCGCCGCGCCGCCGCTCGTCGAAGTCGATGTCGATGTCCGGCATCGACACTCGCTCCGGGTTGAGGAACCGCTCGAACACCAGCCCGTGGACGATCGGGTCCAGGTCGGTGATGCCGAGCGCGTAGGACACGATCGAGCCGCCCGCCGAGCCGCGGCACGGACCGACGCGGATCCCGTTGCGCTTCGCCCACATGATGAAGTCCGCCACGACCAGGAAGTACGAGCAGAATCCCATTGTCTCGATGACGCCGATCTCGTACTCGGCCTGGCGGCGGCGCTGCTCGTCGTAGCCGTCCGGGTAGCGCCGGTCCATGCCGCGCCAGACTTCCCTGCGCAGCCAGCTCTCCTCGGTCTCGCCGTCCGGGAGCGGGAACTGCGGCATCAGGTTGGACTTGGTGAACCGCGCGTCGCAGCGCTCGGCTACCAGCAGCGTGTTGTCACAGCCGGACTGCCAGTCTTCGTCGTCGCGCAGCGCCCGCATCTGCTGCGGACTTTTGATGTAGTACTCCGGGCCGCCGTCGAGCCGGAACCGGTCCGGGTCGGCCATGGTGGTAGCGGTCTGCACGCACAGCAGCACCTCGTGCGCGGTGGCGTCGGGCTCGCGGCTGTAATGCGAGTCGTTGGTGACCAGGTACGGCAGGCTGAGCTGCTGCGCGATCCGCTGCAGACCGTGCGCGACCCGACGCTCGACCTCAAGGTCGTGGTGCATGAGCTCGACGAAGAAGTTCTGCGGTCCGAAGATGTCGCGGAACTCCGCCGCCGCGGCCAGCGCCCGGTCGTACTGGCCAAGTCGTAGCCGCGTCTGCACCTCGCCGCCGGCGCAGCCGGTGGTCGCGATGATCCCCTTGGCGTAGCGAGCAAGCAGGTCCCGGTCCATCCGCGGCTTGCGGAAGTAACCCTCGAGTGACGCCAGCGAGGACAGCGTGAACAGGTTGTGCATGCCCTCGGTTGTCTCCGCGAGCAAGGTCATGTGCGTGTAGGCGCCCGCGCCGGAGACGTCGTCATCACGCTGCGCGGGCGTGCCCCAGAGGACCGGCTGCTTGTGCTTGCGGTGCTCGGGCGCCACGTAGGCCTCGATGCCGATGATCGGCTTGATGCCGACCGCCTGCCCGCGGGACCAGAAGTCGTAGGCCCCGTACACGTTGCCGTGGTCGGTGATGGCGATGGCCGGCATGCCGGCCCGCTCGCACTCGGCGAACAGGTCCGTGATCCGGGCCGCGCCGTCGAGCATCGAGTACTCGGTGTGGACGTGCAGGTGCACGAATGAGTCGCCGACCTGACTGGTACCGCCCCGGCTAGCACCGCTGGGCGTGGTCCGGCTCGCCGCCATGAAGCACCGCCTCCTTCAGGCATGCTGCCACGAGCCTGACCCGGCGTCCTGGCCAATACGTGCTGGCCATGCCCGGCTGGGCCGTAGGGCGAGCCAGACTCACCAGGCCAGCCAGCACTGCTAGTCAGCCGCTGGGGCACATCGTGTGGGTTCCTCGACCCTATCGCCGGCCTTCGATAGCACCGCCTCGACACGCCAGCACCGGTGCGGGCCTCAGGGGGCTCGCCCCGCCACGCCAAGCCGGCGGATGGCTGGTCCGACCACGCCATCCCGCCGATCCTCAACGGACCGACGGCCGAACGCCCCGGGCGGCGCTGCGGCTGGCGGGCCGGCGGCAGCTACGCCTCGGCCCGCAGCACCGCGAGCGCTGCGGCCAGGTCGGCCGGGTACGGGCTGGTGAACTCGACCGTCCGGCCGTCGGCCGGGTGGGCGAAGCTAAGCGTGACAGCGTGCAGCCACTGCCGGGACAGTCCGAGCCTGCGGGCCAGCACCGGATCCGCCCCGTACAACCGGTCTCCGGCGCACGGGTGGCGGACGGCGGCCATGTGCACCCGGATTTGATGCGTGCGCCCGGTTTCGAGCCCGACGTCGAGCAGGCTCGCCGCCCGGAACGCTTCCAGCGTGTCGTAGTGCGTGACCGCCGGCCGTCCGTCGGCGACCACGGCGAACCGGCCGTCGCCGGCCGGGTGCCTGCCGATCGGCGCGTCGATCGTGCCGCGCAGCGGGTCGGGATGGCCCTGGACCAGGGCGTGGTACCGCTTGTCGACCGCCCTAGCACGAAACGCCTGCTTCAGCGCACGGTAGGCGTGCTCGCTCTTGGCCACGACCATGACCCCGGTGGTCCCCGCGTCCAGCCGGTGCACGATGCCCTGTCGCTCGGCTGCGCCGCTGGTGGCAACCTGATGGCCCGCTGCCTGCAGCCCCCGGAGCACCGTCGGCCCGGTCCAGCCGGGCGTCGGGTGCGCCGCGACTCCGGCCGGCTTGTCGACCACGATGATGTCGGCGTCCTCATACCGCACGATGAGCCCGGGCACCCGATCGGGCGGTGCGGAAGCCCGCGCCGCCGGCGGCGGCAGCGTGATGTCCAGCCAATCCCCCGCTTGGACCCGGTCAGACTTTGCGGCCGGACGACCGCCCATGAGCACGGCCTCGGTACCGATCAAGTCCGCCGCTTGCGCCCGGGACAGGCCGAACATCCTCGCGAGTGCAGCGTCGAGGCGCTCGCCGTCGAGCCCGTCCGGGACCGGCACGCGCCGGGCGCCCGGCCCGGTCATCGCGGCTCGCGGTGGCCGTCCATCCGGATGCCGCGGGCGGACAGCAGCACCAGCAGCACACCACCGCAGACGATGGCCGAGTCGGCGAGGTTGAACACGGGCCAGTGCGGGACCTGAATCCAGTCCACTACCCAGCCCCGGAATGGCCCGGGCCAGCGGAAGAAGCGGTCGACAAGATTGCCCGTCGCGCCGCCGAGCAGCAGACCGAAAGCGATAGCCCAGCCCAGGCTGCGGATCCGCCGCGACGAGCGCAGGATCACCACGATCACGATGATCGCGATCAGGGAGAACAGGATCGTCAGCGACGGGCCGAAGCTGAACGCCGCGCCAGGGTTGCGGTCGACGCGCAGCTTGAGGAACCCGCCCAGCAGCCGGATCGGCGGGCGGTCGGATAGCGTTGCCACGACTGTGACCTTGGTCACAATGTCGAGGGCCAGCACCAGGACCGCGACGCCCAGCAGGACACCGATACGGCGTCCCGGCTGGCCCACGAGGAGCCCGCTCGGGACGTCGGCTTTGCCCTGCTGGCTCGGTGCCACCGACCCGGTCAGCGCCGCTCCTCGCGCTGCTTGCATGCGACGCACAGGGTCGCCCGCGGGAACGCCTGCAAACGGGCCTTGCCGATGGCGTTGCCGCATGATTCGCAGGTCCCGTACGTTCCAGCTTCGATCCTCGCGATAGCACGCTCGGTCTGCGCGAGCAACTCCCGAGCATTGTGCGTCAGCGCAAGCTCGTGCTCTCGCTCGAACGTCTTCGCGCCGACATCGGCCTGATCCTCGCCGGCGTCGCTGACGGCGTCGCCGAGCCTGCTGGCGATGTCGGTCTCGGCTCGATCGATCTCGGCGTGCAGCGCGGCGGCCTCAGCAGCCAACTGGTCGCGGATCTCGGCTACTTCGGCCTCGGTCCAACGCTTTTCGCCCTGCCGCACCGGAAGGGCGGCTGCGCCAGAATGCGCCGTTGCGGTCATGTTGCGCCTCCCTCGGTGCCTTTGGCTCTCGATCACCAACGCGAACAGTCACCGGAGGATAAGTGGAGACCGGCGCGACTTGCAAACATACCCGCAGTCCCTCCCGTGCCAACCCGCCGGATCCGGCCGCGCGCCCGAGCGCCAGGTCGGCCTTGGTAGGCTGCGACGCGCTGCGCTCCGCTACGCTACAACAACATGCCGCGCCGCTTTTCTGCCCTTCCCAGCGGCGCTGACCTGCCCGCACTCGAACACGAGGTGCTGCGCAGGTGGCAGGAATCCAGGGTCTTCCAGCGATCACTCGACCAGACGGCTGGCCAGCCACGGTGGATCTTTTACGAAGGTCCGCCTACAGCGAACGGCATGCCGGGCGCGCACCATATCGAGGCCCGGGTGCTCAAGGACGTATTCCCGCGGTTCAAGACCATGCAGGGCTGGCATGTGCCCAGGCGCGCTGGCTGGGACTGCCACGGCCTTCCGGTCGAGGTGGCGGTCGAGCGGGAGCTGGGGCTGACCTCCAAGCGGGACATCGAGGCCTACGGAATAGCAGCCTTCAACGCCCGGTGCCGTGAATCAGTATTGCGGCATGTAGATGCATTTGCTGAATTTACCTGGCGAATGGGTTACTGGATCGACCTGTCACAGGCGTACCGGACCATGGATCCTCGCTACATCGAGTCCGTGTGGTGGGCGTTGCGCCAGATCTATTCCGCTGGCCTGCTGGTGCGTGACTTCCGGATCAGCCCGTACTGCCCGCGCTGCGGGACCGCGCTGTCCGACCACGAACTGGGCCAGGACGACGTGTACCGGCTCGTGTCAGACCCGTCGGTGATAGTGCGCCTTCCGCTGCTGACCCTGCCGCCCGGCGCGCCTCAGCAGCTCGCCGGGGCCGACCTGCTGGTCTGGACGACCACTCCGTGGACGCTGGTGTCGAACACCGCGGTCGCCGTGCACCCCGGCGAGGTGTACGCGATCGCCCGCAAATCGGGCGTCGGCGACCGCGTGCTCGTGGCGGATGCCCTGATCGGCCGGGTGCTCGGCGAGGGCTGGCATGTTACGGACCGGATCACCGGGTCGCAACTGGTCGGGGCTACCTACCAACCGCCGTTCAGCCTCGTCGACATCCCGAACGCGCACCGGGTGGTGCCCGCGACGTTCGTCACCACCGAGGACGGCACCGGGCTGGTCCATCTGGCGCCCGCTTT